>NZ_DBMEXE010000008.1:0-13302 GCF_056804935.1 Holdemanella sp.
AAAAAAAAGCCCACACTCGTTAGAGTGTGTTAGTTCAATTTTTCTTGAGAAAAAGGGAGAAAAACATGAAAAAGAGAAGGCGTTTAAAAAAGAAAATAAGAAACCGTTTGATTCTTGCGTTCGGTTTACTTATTGCTTTATTTATTTTAATTACATTAATTAAAGGAATTGTTGGACTATTCCATTCTGACAATAAAGCCATGAACAACGAAAAAATCACTGAGGAAATTAAAGGAAGTGAGACATTACGAAAGGCAGGCATGTCTGAAGAAGATATCAAAGAAATGACTTCTTTGCCAAACTACCACAGCAACAGGGCTAAGCGTTATGCCAAATGGAAGGCTAAATCTGTAAAAGACATCGTTATGCAAGTAAACTGCGACATGGATCTAAAGCCTTATTCAAAAACAACGATTGTCGATGATGATTCAGATATGACTTTATTAGTAAACAAGTTTTATGCATTACCAGAAGGCTATCAGCCAAGTGATTTAGTTCCACTTGAAGATTATGCGTGCGTACAAGGCGAAGACTATTCGTGTCAGACAGTTGAACAAATTGAAATGCGCAAGGAAGCGTATGATGCATATGTTAAATTTTGTAAGGCTGCCGCAAAAAACGATATCAACATTCGCGCCATTGCCGGATACAGAACCTACGAATATCAAAAAGGCTTGTGGGATTATTATGCATCTGTAAACGGAGAAGAATATGCCGACCAATATTATGCTCGTCCTGGACAAAGCGAACACAACTCAGGACTTGCGGTAGATATCACTTTCAATGGATATAACTTTAATGAAATTGAAAATTATGATGGATATGACTGGATTCTAAAAAACATGCACAAGTATGGATTTATTCTTAGATACCCAGAAGATAAAACAGATGTAACCCAATATGGATATGAATCTTGGCACATTCGTTATGTAGGTAAAGAAGCTGCTACAAAAATTTATAAGAACAATTGGACTTTGGAGGAATATCATGGCTCAAAATAAAAAAAGAAGAAGACGCAGAAGGATGCGTAAAAGAACCAGAAATAGACTTATTCTAGCTGGTGGTATTCTTGTCGTACTATTTATTTTATATTTATTAATTCATTTCATTGTTGGTTTATTCTCGAGTCCAGAGCCAAAAGATAACACAGGCACAACACCAGAAACAAAAACAAGTGAAGAAACAGTTGTTTCCTTTATGGGTGTTGGAGATAACCTAATACATGAAACAGTATACAATGATGCACTACAAGATGATGGAACATATGATTTTTCAAAGATGTACACTAACTTTAAAAAAGATGCGAAAGAATCCGATATTGCGTTCATTAACCAAGAAACTGTATTAGGAGGAGAATCTATGGGCTTATCTGGATATCCTACATTTAACTCACCTACTGAAATTGCCAAGAATTTAGAAAAGGCAGGTTTCAACTTGGCTAACCTAGCTACAAACCATTGTCTTGATCGAGGTGAGCAAGGTATTGCCAATGAATTAGAAGCCTTCAGTAATACAAATATTGTGACAGATGGTGTTTATACTTCGCAAGAAGCCTTCAATACCATTCCAACATTCAAGAAAAAAGGAATCACTTTTAGTTTCTTAGCCTATACATATGGAACAAACGGTATTGCTCCTGATTACGATTATAATGTTTCTTATCTAGATGATGATCAAATCAAATCAGATGTACAGAAAGCAAAAGAAATAAGTGATGTGGTCATTGTTTCTGCACACTGGGGTGATGAAAATACATTTGAACCAAATGATCTACAAAAACACTATGCCCAATTATTTGCGGACTGCGGTGTGGATGTCGTTATTGGAACCCATCCTCATACAATTCAACCAGTAAAATGGATCAAAGGTAGTTCAGGAAATAAGATGTTATGTGTATATTCTCTAGGAAACTTTATCGGTGGAATGTTGACAACAGACAATGCGATTGGTGGTGAAATCAAATTTGATTTTGTGAAGAAAAGCGATAAGATTACGATTGAAAATGTTAAATGGATCCCTACAGTAATTCACTTCGAAGGAAATCAAAATAATATCATGGAAGTTCGATACAACTATAAAGCTTATAAATTATCTCAATATTCAGATAAACTTGCCAAAAAACATGTATTAAATGGATACGATGGCAATACCGTAAGCATCAAATATATCACAAATAAGACAAAAGAAGTCATTGATGAAAAATATCTAAAATAGGCGCTGAATAAAATCAGCGCCTTTAACTATAATATTCATCTAAAGTTAAGTTATTCTCATACAAATACGTTGCCAAATCTACACCCACATAACGCAAGTGCCAGCTTTCTGGAGCAATTTTTGTTTTGTCTTCCTTATCATCAGGATAACGCAAAATAAAGCCATACGTATGCATATTTTCTAACAACCAATTATAGTGTGAATTATATCGAACGGCATCTAAATCACTACAATCATTATCCATACGAATATCAACTGCTAAACCAGACTGATGTTCACTAAACCCTGGTCTTGTCCAATAACGATCCGCATATTCTTCACCATAGTTTGCAGCTCCTTTATTAAACAAACCCACTTGATAAGCATAAGAACGATAAGCTGAACAAGCATTCAAAATAAATCCCTCATTTGATGCTGCCCCAATCAACTTTTCAAAGGCTTCAGCCGCCTCTTTTCGCATGCACACATTCTCATTTTCACCACTCGAAGGTACCTGAACTAAATCACTTGGTTCATAATCTTCTGGTAATCCTGAATACTTATTCACAAGCATACAAATTGAATCTAAAGCCGAAACTTTTACTGTATTCTCATATGGGGCACCACTTTGATCTATTTTCTCTACTTCAGGTAATTTTGATGTTTCCTCTTGCATTATAGGCGGTTCCTTAATAGGAATTAAATCATGATCAATCAATCTTATATCTAATATATAACTTAGTATAAATCCATTTAAAATCAATGATACTAAAATATAAATGATAGTTTTCATCGCTACACCGGTATAAACAAGACTTTATTATATCCACCACAAATCATGCCTAATGTAGCACTTTCTGCATTGGATAAATCATATTCCTTGATCATAACTTCTTTACATTCTTTGGCATCTAAAATAGCCTGATACTCGACTTTTCCTCCGCCAATCGTATCAATGACTCCATCTTTATGCACTAACATCATACTGCCGACCCCCCTTGGTGCTGACCCCTTTTTATCAATAATGATACATAAAGTTCCATGAACATTGGATTCTAATAATTCTTTCGAAACACTCGAACTAAACTTTGCGTTTTTTATTTCAATAAGCTCCGCTAAAATACTGATTGATATCTCAGCAGGCGTCTGTGCCTTAATATCTAAACCAATGGGAGCATGCACATTCGATACTTCTTCCTTAGAATATCCTTCTTCAATCAAAGCATCAAAGGTCTTTTTTACTTTTCCCTTGCTTCCAATCATACCCAAATATAAATGAGGTTTACGAATCGTCTTTTCTAGACAAAGACGATCATCTTTATGTCCTCTTGTCACTATCACATAACAAGCATTCTCTTCATCTGGCAATACAGAATCCATTTGATCATAATCGATACAATGAATTTCATTTGCGGTTGGAAAACATTCCCGATTCGCAAATTCTTTACGATTGTCAATCACAATCGTATACAACTCTAATATACTAGCCATTTTAGCTAAATATTGACTGACATGTCCACAGCCTAAAATCACAAGCTTAGGCTGCATATTAAACCATTCCTTTTGGATGATATTCACATCGACATTTTCTTCTAATAAAGCTCTTACACAACGCGTATACAAATCCATGGCCCCGTTCACATGAATCTTTACAGGTTTATTTAGTTTCTTTAAATAAACACATATTAAATCTTGCATAATTCTAGGTGTTACAAGTTCATTCGGATCTAAATTTGCAAGTTCATAACGATGTACCACATCTTTTACTGGTTGATTTAATCCATTTAGATTTGAAATCAACACAACCTCATCCGTATCTGAATCAAGAACTGGTTCATTCACGTTTGGATATTTTAAAGGTAAATGCTTAGAACCATCTGCCTCAATCAGTATCACATCCACCACTTGTTTTAATTGATTAAACAACTCTTCATCTAACGCCTCAATTTTCAAGTCACCACACCGATTTCCCGCATGACAATATCCATATGTTTCAATTCTATGCATTATTTCATCATAACCAGGATCTACCAATGTATCTTCTTCAATCAACATATGCGTCGTTGTACACATTAGAACTGTTTTATTCATAGAAACATATTTATCTTTTAACTCACGGATATACGTTGTTTTTCCACCTGAACCAATTATACTAATGATCATTTGAAATCTCCTGAATTGCACGTACCACAAAATCCACATCTTCTATTGTATTTTGAAAAGATACAGATAAACGTACAATTCCCTGTTCTTCTGTTTTTAAATGTTTATGCATTAATGGAGCACAATGCGCTCCACAACGTGTCACAATACCATACTTATAATTCAATAAGTCACTCACATAAGCACTATCTTTACCTGGAATATTCAAAGCCACAATAGGCGTAGAATTTTCTAAAGATGAATAAAACTCTACATCCCCTGTTAAACCTTCATATAATTTTTGAAGTAAAAAGTGTTCCTTTTCCACAATCGCTTTTTGATGTGATAAAACATATTGAACCCCTGCATTTAAAGCTGCAATTCCTGCAAGATTCTGTGTTCCCGCCTCTAAATGTTCTGGATACGCCTCTGGCATTTGTGGATTAAAAGAATCTATGCCCGTTCCACCAGAAATCAATGGCTTTACTTCAATGTCCTTTACGCAAAAACCACCAATACCACCAATCCCTAATAGACCTTTATGGCCACTAAAACATAAAACATCAATATTTTCCATAGATACTGGTATATGACCTGCACTTTGAGCCGCATCCACCATAAAAAGAATGCCACATTCTTTACAATACTTTCCAATGGAATCCACATCAAAAATTTCACCTGTCACATTTGAACTGTGTGTCACGATAACCATTCGAGTATTTTTTTGAATATGGCATTTAATATCCTCTAAATAAGGAGCACATATCGTTAATGTGATTATTCCCTTTTCTTCTAACTCATATAAAGGACGAAGCACACTATTGTGCTCCGCATACGTAGTGATCACATGATCATTTTCTTTTAAGATTCCTTTAATGCAAGTATTTAAACTCTCGGTATTTCCACCATTTAAAATAACACGGTGAAAATCAGAGAGTCCAAAAAACTGTGCAATATTTCTTCTTGCCGCAAAAATCAAACGTGAAGAATCCATATTTGAACTACGATTCGCATTGCCTGCCACATCTAATGCATCCATAACCGCTTGTTTGACTACATCTAGTTTTGGAAAGCTAGTCGCAGCCTGATCAAGATAAACCATGCAGTATCGCCTCCAAAACACCTCCACCAATACAACGTGCCTTGTCAGAAATTGTAAAACAATTCTGATATTCATCCACTCTAGGATCAATATCTGCCATTTTAAATCCAGATGTTACATTGTACCCATCCTGAATCAATCCTCTAAGTAAGCCTGACATGCTCGCATACACTGGTGTTTTATCGATATACGCAATAATTTCTCCTTTTTCAACGATATCTGTAATCTTTTTGACATTGTGACAAACACCTGCACAAGGAGAATGAATCACTCTTTCTTTAGAATATCCCTTAATATTTCCAGGAACACCCGTATTTGGCAAAGCATGTCCTTGGTAAATCAGTCTTCCTAGATTATGCCCACGCATCGTTTCCACAACCACATGCACATCTTTGCCTGCACAAAAACCAGGACCTAAACCAATTGTGATAGGTGCCATATCTATTGTCGTACCTAAATTCTTCTTGGCAAGAATCGCATCCACCAAGGCAATATGTTCTATTTTAGAAATCATTTCACCATTTGGATCTACCATCATTGCGACTTGATTTTTAGCCATCACTGCTTTAGCTCCTTCTATCGTTGAAACTAAAACACACGTCATATCTTCAACCGTAAATTTTCCTTCATACACAGCCTGACAAAAGGCAACATTTCTTCGTATTGCGCTTGGTTTTTCAACTTCTAACACCAATACTTGAAATCCACTTTTTACAAGTTTATATATTGTCCCTGTCGCTATGTCTCCTCCACCACGCACAATAACACATTTATTCATAATCCTTATGGCTTGATAATTTTATCAGCCTTCTCCATTCTTTCTACAATATCATACATATTTGTGACTGAACCCACCTGAAGTTCTTCTTTTAAATGGAAGAAATCCAAGCAAGTTCCACAACTTACAATTTCTACTCCATTATCCGCTAAATATTTTAAATCTTCTAAAGTTTCACTCTTTGTCGTTGTGATTTTTACACCCTCATTATAGAAAATCATTTCATCTGGCAAAACATCTTGTTTTGTCAAAGAGAAAATAAATGATTTCATTAAAATCGCACCTAAATCCGGATCTGAACCCATCACATTACTTGCGCACACAACAACCATTTTAGGCTTAGCCAAGCTGCAGTCCGCATATGTGTATTCCACTTCAAAATCTGCTTCTTCATCACCCTTTGAAATTTCAACAATATAATCCTCACCCTCTTTTTTAGAATTTACCGTATAATTTTTTACTTTCGCAAACTTCGTTAAGTTTTCAACCGCAATCTCATTATCCACAATTGTTGAAACTACATTTTCTTCTTTTAAAGCTTCCTTTGTCTTTACAACTGGAAGTGGACACTCTAAGCCTCTACAATCTAAAGTTTTCATATCTTCCTACCTCTTACATATACATTATATTCATTTTTCTCAATGACTTCACCCACAACATACAATTCAAGATTATTTTCCTTAAAATCTTTCTCTAGCATTTCTAAATCCGCTTTAGATACACTAGCTAATAAGCCACCACTCGTTTGTGGGTCAAACAAGATTTCTTCTGTAAAGAAATCACAATCAAAACTAATCTTACCCTCTACACTATTGCGATTGGTCTGGGCAGCCCCACTTAAATAAAATTCTTCGACATACTTTTGACAGTCATCAAAATATGGAATCGAATCCTTATAAATCACTGCACTATTTTTTTCGTCTAACATCTCATTTAAATGCACCAACAAGCCAAAACCCGTTACATCGGTTAGAGCATGCACATCATATTTTTTTAAAACATCACAAGCATACTTGTTTAATGTAGTCATACTTTTAAAGACTCTTTCCTGCATTTCTTTAGAACAATCATCCATACGCAACGCATTTAAAGTCAAACCAACACCTAAAGGCTTCGTCAAAATAAAGACATCCCCACATTGTGTGCCATTATTTTTCTTTACGTCTTTTGGATTTACCAAACCAGTTACACTCAAACCATATTTAATTGAATCATCACGAATGGAATGCCCTCCAGCTAGTGCACACTCAGCTTCAACCAGCTTAGAATTTCCTCCTTCAATGATTTTACCTAAAATATTCAAATCCTCATTGTCTGGAAAACACACAATATTTAAAGCTGTTTTAGGCGTACCATTCATCGCATAAATATCACTGAGTGCATTTGTTGCTGCAATCTGACCATACAAATATGGATCTTCTACCATAGGTGGAAAGAAATCCAAAGTAGATACAAACGCATGATTCTCATCGATTTGATAAACTGCCGCATCATCCCTTGAATCAAATCCAACCAAAACATGACTGTCTTTATAAGAATCAATTTTTTCTAGAATGTGACTCAATTTCTTTGCGCCCAATTTAGCACTACATCCACCACTCTTACAATATATTTTTTCATTCATCAAAAATTCACCCTTACTATATCCTCATACAAAACATCTTGTTCTTCTAAAAAGAGCTTCCACTTTTCCTCATCTAGATCCTTCGACATAAAACACATGCCACATCCTGCCTTAACACAACTTGGAACAGGTATCATACGCCCGTTTTTTGTCTTAGACTCCAAATCTAGAACATCTTGAATACTTTTAAAAGTAATAATCAATACTTCCTCTTTATTCATTTTCAAATACTTCCTTAAATACTTGTTCGGAATACATTTCTATTTTTTCTTGAAACAATTTATATTTACGTACCAATTCTTTTCCTTCTAAAGTCAATTGCGAGCCTCCACCAAGACTTCCACCACTCGTCGTATGAACCAGTTCATAACCCAAATCTTCTTGAGCTCTTTTGATGATTTTCCAAGCCTTTGAATTTGACATTCCCATTTCTTTATAAGCCTTTGATAGAGAACCATACTTATCGCATAATTCCAATAGTTCTACAACGCCTTTGCCAAAATTTGGTTCATTATTACCAATTTGAATTTTTAGTTTATATCTCATTTTCCAAATCCACAATTTGGATATGTGCAAATATCACATCCTAAGCACAATCCACCTTCACCTAAATCACACAATTCTTCATATGTCACTACATCTTTGGCAAGTAAACGACAAAGTACTAAATCAAATACCGTTCTTTTGGCATACATAACACATCCGGGAAGACCAACAATTGGGACTTCTCCTTTATAAGAAAGTAAAAACATAGCACCAGGAAGAATTGGAGAACCATAGCTAATTATATTGGCACCTGTGTTCTTGATTGCGAGTGGCGTTCGATCATCTGGATCCACACTCATTCCACCCGTACAAAGTACAATATCTACCCCTTGTGTCAATGCTTCATTGATTTTTTCTGTCACCATTTTATCGTCATCATCACAAATCGCATGATACACCATTTCACAACCAAACTCAGCCAATTTAGCTTGAATAACTGGTGTAAATGTATCTTGAATTCTTCCTTTATACACTTCACTTCCTGTTGTGATCACAGCCGCTTTCTTTAATACAAACGGCTTAATTTCAAGAATAGGAGATGTGATGAGTGATCTAACTTTATCCATCTTTTCCTTTTCAATCACCAAAGGAATAATACGCATACCCGCAAGTTTATCACCCGGATTTACTACTGCGTTTCCATGTCTTGTTGCGATCATCATCTGTCCAAATGAATTTACTGTAAACAAAGCCTTACGATCTACTTTCAACAAACCGTGAATCTCACTTTTTAATTCGATTTTTCCTTCTTTGATCTCACCATACGACATGTGTTCATTTTTACACATATCTAGTAAAACCATAGCCGCATCATTTTCATGCATCATGCTCTCGTCATTTTCCCAAACATATAAATGTTCTTTTCCAACTGACAACAATAAAGGAATATCTTCTTCTGTCACAATATGACCCTTACGAAAAAGGGCATCTTTTGTGACACCCTTAATGATTTGCGTTATATCATGACAAAGTACATGCCCTACGGCATCCTGTGTCTTGATTAATTTCATGTTATTCTCCTTTTTTAAATCCGTATTTTTTGAATACTTTTAAAGCTTTATCGCTCTTTAAGAATTCAATCAATGAATTGGCTTCATCTTTATACTTTGTACTCGATACACTACCAACTGGATATAGTACTGGTGTAGCTAATAATGAATTATCGCACTCTGCCACTACCTCTACTTTATCACTACTTGCAGCATCTGTCGCGTAAACTAAACCAATTTCTGCATTTTGTGTTTCAACTTGAGACAATACTTCCGTTACATTTCCCGCTAAGCTTAAACGATCTTGAATTGAATCCCATACACCTAAATTTGTCAAAGCTTCCTTTGCGTAGCTTCCTGCAGGAACTACTTCTGGATCTCCAATCGCAATAATTGAAGCATCTTTAATATTATCAAATCCAGTGACTGTTGTAGTGCTGTCTTTTCCTTTGATCAATACCAATTTATTCTCTAATACATTTGAAATTGAATCCGCATCTACTAAATCTTCATCTTTTAATGCGTTCATCTGTGTTGTAGCTGCACTAAAAAATACGTCGGCATCTAATCCTTTTTCAATTTGAAGCTGTAATTTTCCACTACTATCATAAACACCTTCAATCGTTACATTTGGATACTCTTTTTCAAACATTGGAATCAATTCATCTTCAAATGCGTTTTCCAAACTTGCGGCTGCCGCAATTGTAAGTTTTACTTGTTCTTTTGGTTCATTTGAACTACACCCAAATAAACTTGTGGCCATGACTCCAGCCAATAAAACACTTAAACCGTTTTTCATACGATCTCTCCTTGTTTAATTTTATATTTAAAATCACACAACTCATTTACTTCCTCTTTATTGTGTGATACAAAAACAACCGGTTTTGAAATTTGAAGCTCACTTTTAAGCTCCTTTAATAAATCTTCCTTTAAATCTTCATCTAAAGCACTAAATGGTTCATCCAATAAAAGAACATCTGGTTCATAAGCCATCAAACGAGCCAATGCCACCCTCTGTCTTTGTCCACCCGATAATTGTTTGGGATATCTTGAAGCAAGTTCACTAATTTGAAATTGTTTCATCACTTTCCTGACCACAATATCCACATCTTTTACTTTTCTAGCCCTTAATCCCACACTAATATTTTCATATACATCCATATTGGGAAATAGAGCATAGCTTTGAAACATATAGCCCACATTTCGTTTTTGAATCGGTACATTTATTTTCTTTTCTGAATCAAATAAAACACGATCATTTAATACAATCCGTCCTTGATCTGGCGTTTCAATTCCAGCTATACATTTTAATGTCATACTTTTGCCAGACCCTGAAGCTCCCATAAGCCCTAAAATATTGTCGTTCACTTGAAAGGAAACGTCTAAATCAAATTCTGCAAGCTTCTTATATATTTGTACTTCCAACATTTAGAAACTCCTTTTCTTTCGAACATACAAATGATATAGATTCAACAAAATCACAGCTGTAAAACAAATACCAATGATCACCCACACATAAAAGGCAGCTGATTCCATATCTCCACTCATCACTTCACTATATACAGCTACAGGAAGTGTTCTTGTCTTTCCAATGATGTTTCCTGCAAGCATCGCCGTTGCACCAAACTCACCTAAGCCACGCGCAAACGCAAGGACACCACCACTAATAATTCCTGGTAAAGCATTGGGAATCAATACTTTCAAGAAGATGTTCCATTCGCTCATTCCTAAAGTTCTTGCGGCATACACTAAATCCGTATCCACTTGATCAAAGGCACCCCTGGCATTTCGATACATGAGTGGAAATGAAATAACCACCGCTGCGATCACAGTCGCACTAAAGCTAAATGCGATGCGAATGCCAAATGCACTCATAAAAAATTTTCCTATAGGTTGATTTACGCCAAAGATCATCAACAAGAAAAATCCAGCTACTGTAGGTGGTAAAACCATAGGCAAAGTAAAGATTCCGTCAAAGACCATTTTCAAAGCTTCGCTCTTTCTTGAATAAATCCACCATGCCGCCAGTAAACCAAGAATAAATATGATTACTATTGTGATACTTGCCGTTTTTAAAGATATCCAGATTGGAGTTAAATCTAAATTACTTCCTTGCGCACTCACTCGCTTCACCCTTCATAATTTCTAAACCATGTTTTAATGGTCCTAAAATAATATCTAGACTTTCCTTTACTGCCTTAGGACTTCCTGGCAAGTTAATAATCAAAGTCTGATTTCTTAATACACTTGCACCACGAGACAACATGGCCTTATTTGTATATTTCATCGATTCATAGCGCAATGCTTCACTAATACCTGGAACATTTCTTGTCATAACTTTCATTGTGGCTTCTGGCGTCACATCACGAATACTAAGTCCGGTACCTCCGGTTGTAAGGATCAAATCATTTTGGCAACGATCACTTAAATTGATGAGTTGCGAAACAATTTCATTTTCATCATCTGCAATCACTGTCACACTTGTCACATTGTATCCATGTTCTGTCATGATCTTTTCAATTAATGGACCACTCTCATCTTTTCTTTGTCCAGTACTTGCCTTATCACTTAATGTCAATACGGCTACACGCATTCTAGAATCTTTATTTTCAATGACTTCAACGGTATCTCCAACGCAAATATGTCCACCATGTATTACACGCGTAAATACTCCTAGATGAGGCATAATACATTGCCCAACTTGATGGTAGATTGCACAATGTGAATGACAGCTTTTGCCTATTTGCGTCAGTTCTAGTAATACATCGCCAATCTTAAATTGTGTTCCTACTGGATAACTTGTGAATTCAATACCTGATACAAGTAAGTTCTCGCCAAAGGCACCATCCTCCACATCAGCTCCTTTAGCCTTAAATTCTTCACGCTTTTCATAAGATAATAAAGAAACTTGGCGATGCCATTTACCCGCATGCGCATCATTTTCTAATCCATGATTCTTAATAATATCAATATCTTGAACCGGATGTTTTTCTGTTCCTTTTTGTTCACTAATACAAATAGCTTTAATTATTCCTTCCATACAAAATCTCCACTTTTTCCACCTGATTTAGAAACCAAATGTACATTTTTGATTTCCATATCTTTACTTACAGCTTTACACATGTCATAAATTGTCAGAAGACAAACATTTACACCTGTCAAAGCTTCCATTTCTACACCCGTTTTCCCATTACACTTCACGGTACAGTAGGCATAGATCAAACAATTTGCTCTATCAACATCAAAATCAATATTCACCTTATTAATCATTAAAGGATGACATAAAGGAATTAACTCACTCGTCTTTTTTACACCCATAATTCCGGCAATACGAGCTACACCTAATACATCTCCTTTTTTCATGTCGCTCTGCTCAATTTTATGTAGAATTTCTTCATTTACCAATATACTTCCAACCGCACAAGCACTTCTTGAAGTAACATCCTTTTCACTTACATCCACCATGCGTGCATTTCCATGTTCATCAAAATGTGTTAATTCCATTTTAACCTCCAATTTCATTCATCACCGTCGACGAATGTTCTTCTTCAAAATGATGTTCCTTAGGCTTCTTGAATATCCACTCTTTCATCACTTTTTCTAGTTCTTCCAAATCATTTAGATAAGGTTTTAAATCCACTCCATCACTATGGAATAAACATAATTTCAATCGTCCTACACTACTTAAGCGCACGCGATTGCATTGACCACAAAATTTATTATGTAACGCTTCAATAAAACCAATATATCCCTGAAACTCTGGTATTGTATAATAATGAGCTGGTCCATTGCCAAGCTTATTATTATATGCATTTAATGTATAATTCTTTTGTACATATTCAATCAGTTCATTCATTTTGGTGTTTCGATCACTATATTTTAGTGGCATCAATTCA
This sequence comes from Holdemanella sp., assembly GCF_056804935.1. Classification (NCBI taxonomy): domain Bacteria; kingdom Bacillati; phylum Bacillota; class Erysipelotrichia; order Erysipelotrichales; family Erysipelotrichaceae; genus Holdemanella; species Holdemanella sp. Next base: position 13,271 of record NZ_DBMEXE010000008.1, read on the forward strand.
ATGTATCGCAACGCAATCTTTTTATCTTTGAT
>NZ_DBMEXE010000008.1:13312-13564 GCF_056804935.1 Holdemanella sp.
AGGGATTCCAATCTGATAGGCATATTCTAGATTTGAAAGAACCTTCTTCAAATTGTTCTTTTTACATATCTTCAAATATTCAGATTCATCGAGTGTGTCAATTGAAAAGTTAATACAATCAAGCCCTATTTTTTTTAGTTCATCTAAATCTGTAAAAGAAAATAAACTTCCATTGGTTGTGAGAGTTACTTGTTCAACTCCATCCAATTCTTTTAACCTACGAATAAAATCAATATAGCCTTTACGAAGTGT
>NZ_DBMEXE010000008.1:13574-19255 GCF_056804935.1 Holdemanella sp.
AAATCGAGTGATTCCTAAAGTAATGGCACATCTACAAATATCTAAAAGTTGTTCATACGTCAATATATCTGAATGACAAAGATGTTTTGAAATGTCTGGCTTGCAGTAGTAACAAGCATAGTTACATCTGTCAGTTAATGAGATTCGCATATAATTTATATTTCGACCAAATGAATCTTGCATAAAATCCTTTCCGTTATTCTCAAGTGAGAATAACCAACTGATTCAATTTTATCATTGAATTCACATTTTATCTACTTTAAAATGAAATTATGAAACGGTGTACGTGGTGTAATCTAAACAATCCAAAATATATTGAATATCATGATTATGAATGGGGAAAATTGAATACAGATGAAAAATATCTATTTGAAATGTTGATACTTGAATCTTTTCAGGCAGGTCTTAGTTGGCAGTGTGTTCTAAATAAAAGAGAAGCTTTTAAAGAGGCTTATGAAGACTTTGACATTGATAAAGTGATTGAATTTGATGAAGAAAAAATAGAACAATTAAGAAACAATCCTAATATCATTCGTAACAAATTAAAGATCAAAGCGAGTATTTCAAATGCGAAGATTTTTAAATCCATTCAAGAAGAGTATCAAACTTTTTATAATTATTTATGTACTTTTACACATGGAAAGATTATTTATGAAACAGGAAAAACTACATCGACTCTTTCAGATTCCATATCAAATGATTTAAAAAAAAGAGGCATGAAGTTTGTAGGAAGTACCATTATATACTCCTATCTTCAAGCCATCGGTGTGATTTATTCTCACGAAAAAGATTGTTTCTTATACAAAGACAAATCCCATGTTTTCCAAACACTTGGTTCGTAGCCTACTGTCGCCAATTTGCCGTTACGCACGATTGGCGTTTTTAATATGTGCTGATTGAGATACACTTTATCTTCTTTATTTGCCAAGTAATTCAACATTGTCAATAATTCTTTATCCTTAGCCTTTGGATCGATCATGGAATCAATGCCAACTTGTCTAAGCACACTCTCAAATTCTTTCTTACTCATTTCTTTTTCGTCTAAATTAATAAACTGAAACTTAATATTTCTTTCTTTAAAATAGCGTTGTGCTTTCTTTGTATCAAAGCATTTGTTTTTCCCAAAAATCTGTATATTCATCGCATTAACCTCTCTACCCTTTTTTGTACTTCATCATATAGTGCCTCAATCTCAAATCCCACATGAAAGTGTCCATCTTCATATAGAATTTTACCATTGACCATAGTACATTTTACATTGGATTTAGATCCACTGTATACAATATTTTTTGCGACATTGTTAATTGGCTGCATATTCGGTTGATGTAGATCTAAAATAATTAAATCTGCCAACTTTCCAACTTCTAAGACACCACAATTTAAATGTAAAGCTTTCGCCGCATTCACCGTTGCCATTTTCAACACTTCATAAGCATCAACTGCAGAAGCATCCTTCTCTTTATATTTAGCTAGTCCTGTCACTAAAAACATCTCTCTAAACATATCCAGACAATTATTACTGGCTGGCCCATCCGTTCCTAAACATACATTGATATTTCGTTGAAGCATCGATTGGATTGGAGCTATACCACTAGCTAGTTTTAGATTGGATGCTGGATTTGTGATGACATTCAAATGTTTTTCGGCGAATAAATCTAAATCATGCGCGCTCATATGTACGCAATGAAAGGCTCCACCACCATAGTCATATACACCTAGATCACATAAGTATTCAACAGGACTGCGTCCCGTCTTTTCTTTGCATGTATTAACTTCATATTCTGTTTCACTTAAATGTGTATAAACTGGCGCTTTATATTTATGAGATAATGCTGCAACTTGTTGAATTTTTTCTTTTGAATTGGTATATTCATGACTAAAACCTAGTATATAAGAAATCAAACTATTTTTTTGATTGTATGCATTGAAGCAACGTTCTACATCTTCTACAGATAGACAAAAATCATTAACCGCACCACATAATACCGTTCGATAATTCATATCAAGACTTGCATGTACAATTGCTTCAGGATTTAAATACATGTCAAAATTTGTAGTGATTCCACTCGTTAGATATTCTAATATCGCAAGTTTTGAAAAGAAATAAATATCTTCTTGTGTTAGTTTTTCCTCAATCGGAAATACCTTTTCATTTAGCCATTGCTGCAAAGGCATATCATCGGCCATTGATCTTAAAAAAGTCATTCCAGAATGAGTATGCGCATTAATAAATCCTGGCATAATTAGATTCTGGTGTACATCTATTTCTCGGTCAAAACAAAAAGTAGAAGCTTTCTCTTTTCCTACATATATAATCTTATTATCTTCTATCCAGACTTCCCCTGAAAAAACATCAAAATCCTTCATTGTCAGTATACATGCATTATAAAATCGTGTGCGCATATGCATTCCTTCTTTCTGATTTAATCATCCCACAAATGGAATCAAAAAAAAAGAAATAACTTTTGATTATTTCTTCTTAAAAATCGATTTTATTAATTCGATAATCGCAACCACAAGCAGGAATATAAAGGACATCGCAAAATAGCCGACCAAACCTGCCAAAATATCATTGAAGTCCATTTCGCCTGTATGCGAATACCATTGGCCTATTTCAATCGCAAACGTAATAACTACAAGTACAGTAAATACGTAGAACCAACTAATTAAAACAGTTAAGTTCTTTTTAGCCATCCACTTAAATAGTGGATAAATCACAAGAAGCATTCCGATACCCAACAAGCCAATAATCAAGAAGTGAAGTTGCTTATCGGATAATTGTGCTTCAAATGAGTCATTCATACTCAAGAAATAGGTATGTGTCTTATAGATGATGTCAATCAATAAGTCGATAATCTTTTTTAAAGTTGAAGTACTATCTGTCATGCGAGCATTATACATGATATCGTTCGATATTTCAAATTCCAAAAAATTATACTATTATTGTGTTAAGGAGAATTTTTTATTATGAAATACGATTTTACAACTCTTTTAAATCGAAAAGGACATGATGCCCTTGCCCTTGATGTTCTACCTATTAAAGATGTAGAGGTAGACCCAAACTTTTCTACAATCCCTATGTGGGTTGCAGATATGAACTATCCTGTTTTTGAAAATATTCAAAAACAAATGATTGAAAGAATCAACGAGCCTCACTTTGGATATTTTGAAATGCCAGAAGATTACTATAAAGCCATTCAATTCTGGCAAAAAGAAACACATGGCATAGATGTGGAAAAAGAGGCCATCGGATATGAAAATGGTGTTCTTGGTATTTTGTCCAGTGCACTTGAGGCTTTTAGTGCTAGTGGCGAACCCATTTTAGTGCAGTCACCATGTTATATTGGGTTTATTCACACATTGAATAATTTGGGAAGAAAAATTATTGATAGTCCGTTAAAGAAAGCAGATAACTGGGCTATGGATTATGAAGATATTGAAAAGAAGATTATCAAACATAATATCCATTTTGCGATTTTCTGTTCCCCACACAATCCAACGGGAAGAGTATGGAAAAAAGAAGAAATCCAGAAATTTATGGATATCTGTAAAAAACATGATGTTTTAGTCTTTAGCGATGAAATCTGGTCCGATCTAGTACGTAAAGAAAACACACATATTCCTACGCAATCCATAAGTGAAGATGCCAAGAAAAGAACGATTGCGGCCTATGCCCCTAGTAAAACATTCAATCTTGCAGGTTTAGTCGGTTCATACCATATTGTTTACGACAAATATCTTCGTGATCGATTAAATAAACAAGCCTCTTTATCTCACTACAATTCACCCAACATATTAAGTGTTCATGCTCTTATGGGCGCTTATTGTAAAGAGGGATTAGATTGGGTCAATGAATTAAATGAAGTCATTTCGAATAATATAGATTATGCACTTGATTTTATCCACAACAATTTCAAAGGTATTGAAGTCATTAAGCCAGAAGGAACGTATATGTTGTATCTAGATTGCACAAAGTATTTAGATACACATGACATCACGATGGATGAACTTTTAAAGAAAGGGGTTCACTATGGTGTATGTTGGCAAGATGGCCGTCCATTTATGAATCCAAATACGATTCGAATGAATTTAGCTTTACCAACAATTTTAGTAGAAGAAGCATTTTCTCGCTTAAAGAAATTTGTTTTTTAATGAAAGAAAGAGGAATCTGATTATGAAAAGTACGACAAAAAAATTAGTATCAGGTGCTCTATGCATTGCGATAGGCGTATTACTTCCAATGTCCTTTCACGTGATTCCAAATGGAGGTAGTGTATTTTTACCAATGCACATTCCTGTATTGATTTGTGGATTATTTTGTGGAGCTCCCTATGGTTTGGCATGCGGAATTATTACACCATTTCTTTCAAGTATGACAACAGGAATGCCTCCAGCTATGATTTTGCCCCAAATGATGATTGAACTAGCTGTATATGGTTTAGTTACTGGTTTGTGTGAAAAACACATCAATTTCAAAAACGAAATGCCCAAATTATACATAAGTTTAATTATTGCGATGCTTGCAGGAAGAATTGTGAATGGCTTAATCAACACGTTTGTACTAAGTACACAAGGCTATACACTATCTGTATTTATGACGGCAAGCTTTATCACTTGCCTTCCTGGAATCATCATTCAATTGATCATTGTTCCAATTTTAGTTCGTATACTAAATAAAACAGTAGCCTAGGCTACTGTTTATTTCATTTCAATCAACTCGTATTCTCGATTTCCCAAACCAATCTTTTGAGCATGTTCTAAACAAGATTTCCATTCTGATTCAGGCGTAGAATTTGTGAAGTGGTCATGATGATCACAGAAGTTTGGATCATGTAAATGTTTATCTAATTGTGATCCTGGCATTGGTTTTGCCTTCATACATAAATCTACACAGGCTTGATCTAAGGCAAGTGGATCAAAAGATGCCAACATTCCAATATTTGGTAAAATTGGTAAATCATTTTCGGCATGACAATCACAGTTTGGTGAAACATCCACAATCAAAGAAATATGGAAGTTAGGACGTCCATCCACAACGGCTTTTGTGTATTCGGCCATACGCTTATTCAACAATTCATTCGCATTATAGTTATTGAAGGAGATCGCATCAAAATTACATGCCCCTAAACAACGTCCACATCCAACACAATTCGTTTCATTGATATGCATCTTATGTGTTGTTTCATCATACTCCAATCCATTATTTGCACATTCTTTAAAGCATTGTTTACAACCACGACATAGCTTTTCATCAACATGTGGAGTACCTGAACAATGTTGTTCTTTTTTACCTGCACGCGAACCACATCCCATACCTATATTTTTAATGGTTCCACCAAAGCCTGTTGATTCATGTCCTTTAAAGTGTGTCAAAGAAATAAAGACATCGGCATCCATAATTGCACGACCTATTTTAGCTGTTTGACAATATTCTCCACCAACGACTGGCACTTCAATATCATCTGTTCCTTTTAGTCCATCTCCTATCAAAATTGGACATCCTACAGTAAGTGGAGTAAATCCATTTTGCCAGGCACACTCCAAATGTTCCAAAGCATTTTTTCTTGATCCTGGATACATAGTATTACAATCGGTTAAGAATGGTTTTCCCCCTAATTCTTTTACCACATCCACAATAGCACGTGCATAATTTGGTCTTAAATATGCAATGTTTCCTAATT
>NZ_DBMEXE010000009.1:0-19140 GCF_056804935.1 Holdemanella sp.
ACAGTGGGGAGCCGTATGCGGGAAAACTGCACGTACGGTTCTTAGAGGAGTTTATCTCCAACTGTTTAATTATTAGTGAAGGAGAAAAATTTACTTATGAGATTACCAAAGAGCATCCGAATAAGAATCTATGATGCTGTGAAGGCAGGCGTTGATGAGAAAGGCTGCTGGACCGCTTCCGAAGATGGATTCGAGGGCAGGACAATTACCAGGGAAGAAAGAAATATCCTGCAGGATCTGGTGAATCATGGGTATGTAAAGAGATGAAAGAAAGGGGTGTATACGATTGAACAAATACAGGTTTCCAATATGGTTCCGGATATATCCGGATGAGAACATTGTGTCATGGCTGGAAGCTTTGTTTTCAGTTAACGGAATGTCAAAAAAGGCTTTCTCTGTTACTTTAGAGGGAAGTACGGAATTGTTAGAGCTTGAGAATATCTGTAGAAAATATGAAGGTGATAAGTTTCCGACGCTGGAAGAGATTATGTCGAGGCACTCAGAATTCAGCACGATGATGCCGTTTCGTAATGAAAGCATGAATGTTCTTGTGGCAGAGCAGGTCATCCGGCAGGCGGAAGATTTTCATATGATTCCAGGCAATAAAAAGAATCATTGCAAAGTACTGAGGTGCTGTCCGGAATGCCTGGCTGAAGACATGGCAAATGGGGGACGTCCCTATATCAGAGCGTGGCATTCGCTCCATGGTGTAACAGCCTGTGCAAAGCATGGCTGCAGGTTACAGATTTACTCAATCTATGACAGCGATAAACCGGTTGTTCCAGCAGATGAAGAAAGCCTCCGGTATGCGAAATTCCTCTACCAGGTTTATCTGCATCAGCCAAAAGTCACGTTAGATGATATAAAAGACCTGCTTGCCGGTACGAAGACCGGACGATTGATACTGGACAGGCTGACAATTAACTGCATTATCAAAGCTTTCTGTGAAAAGTATGAGCCTGACGAGTTCATAGAGCAGATCAAAGGAAGAGAAAAAGAAGGATGTCAGATTGCAAGCAATACATGTCCGCACTGCGGGACGATTTACCATTCCTTCGGCCTGGCCAGGTCTTATGGATATGAATGTCCGATATGCGAGAGGAAATATGATGGCCTGGAGCTGCTGCAGAAAAGAATAGATCTTTCCTGGAACGGAGAATACGAGGTGACTGGATACGAGGATGAAGCTCATGTCAGAATCCGTCACAGACCATGCGGAAGGGAATATATACTGCCGCTGAATGCTCGTGGTCTTACAAAAAGACAGTTATGTGACAAGTGCAATTATAAGTATCGGGACAGAATCGGCAGGAAAGCCACAATGAATAGTGGTGAAACATGCAGGATTATTGCTTATCGGTCTTCGATGGATTTAGATGTAGAGTTTGAGGATGGAGCTGTTGCCAAACACACGACTTATACGAATTTTAAGTTAGGAATGATCGGCCGTCCCGATGACACACCTGAAGAACAGGCAAAGCGCAGACTTGGAGAAAAGAGAACCATGAACTGCGGGCTTGAAGCTGAGATTATTCGGTATGGAGCTTATGCCGATATTGATGTTAGGTTTGAAGATGGCTATATTGCCAGGCATGCAGCATATAAAGAATTTTTAAACGGGTCCATCAGGCCTCCGATTGATCGTGTCGGAGAAACAGGTATTATGAACAATGGGCTCAAAGCTACAATTATTGCATATCGAAAACATATAGATATGGATGTTCTTTTTGAGGACGGTTCGGTTGCGGAGCATATTGATTACAAAAATTTTACGGAAGGGCGTGTTGCAAGGCCGCAGGACTCCAGAAGAAATAGAGGGAAGTTCCGTATCGGCGAAAAGAGAATTATGAAATGCGGACTTGAAGCAGAGATTATTTCGTATCGTAAAAGCGATGATATGGATGTGCGATTTCCTGATGGTGTGATTGTAAAGAATGTACAGTATACGAATTTCAAACGAGGGATGGTAGGGCATCCGTAAGACGAAGACACTGGCAAAAAGCTGGTGTCTTTTTTTGCTGTATGGAAGAAATAAGTATTTGGGATATTCTGACATATATAAAAAGTAAGAACAAATATAAAAAAGTGAGGGGCAACTTATGGTAGCAAATTATCGACAAAGCCATGGAATAGCATTTAGTTAAAAGTGGAAGGTTCTGCTGTTCATCGAGCCTTTTTTCTACGATGGAGATTATCTAACATATTATAAATGAAACATAGAAAAATTGGAGTCAGAAAAAGGAGGAAACAACTATGATTACAACATAACAACAAAAACGCTGGAAGGATTCTAATATTCTGTCAATCGTGAACTGGTTGACGATACAAATAATGTTTTGTATGATAAGGATAAGAGGAATAAATATAAATCCAGCAGAATAGGGGAATCCCTGAAACTTTAGATCAGGGATGCTTATGAGCTTTCCCTGATCGTTTTTTGCATCAGATTAGGGAAAGGATAACAATCTATGGGACAAAAAGACATAACAGAAAAATTATTGGAAGACTACAATGACGTCTTCGCAGACATTGTCAATGTTCTTTTATTTCGCGGAAATCGGATCGTGAAAGAAGAATCATTGAAAGAAACAAAAGTAAAATCACAGTATAAGGCCGAAGCTGGAAAACTGCATGAACAGGAAAGGGATGTGGCTAAATATTGGCAGGATGGTAACGTTCTTGTTGCAATCTGCGGACTGGAAAACCAGACTGCAGAAGAGAAATATATGCCATTAAGAGTTTTTAGCTACGATGGAGCTTCTTACCGACGGCAGCTGTTGTCGGAAAATGATGAGAATCCCATTGTTCCGGTCGTGTCACTGGTACTTCACTTTGGGATGAAAGAATGGTCATCACCTCATAATCTGAAAGGGGTTATTGATATTCCAAAGGAACTGGAGCCATATGTAAATGACTACAAGGCAAATATCTTTAACATTGCTTTTTTAGATGATGAAACGGTGCAGATGTTCCAAAGTGATTTTCGAATAGTTGCAGATTTCTTTGTTCAGAAAAGGAAAAACAAAGACTATGTGCCGGATGAGCACAAAATAAAGCATGTAGACGAAATGTTGAAACTTCTGCAGGTGCTGACCGGAGACGACAGGTATAATGTAAAATTTTCTGAAACAGAAAAGAAGGAGGACATTAAGATGTGTGATGTAATGGAAAGAGCGGTAAATAAGGGCAAAGAGGAAGTTCGTGAAGAAGAAAGAATCAATTCAATAAAGGTTTTAATATCTTCGCTTGAAGAGTTCGGCATTTCAAGTGAAGCTATTATTGAAAAAGTTATGGAAAAATTCAATTTTTCTCGTGACGAAGCAACAAAGTATGTGAATAAGTAAACGCTTTTAAAGAGGAAGGTCTGCCGGTTTGGCGGGCCTTTTTCTACGTCGCAGATTTTCTGGCACATTATAGATGTAACAATACAAGAATGGAACAGGAAAAGGAGAAGACGTATATCAAACTCGATATGGAATCTTACGGCTATATTAACCGGTGAACCAAGTCTTTACGGAAAAAAAGAAGGAGGTAGGACGATTGTGTGTAACGCATTGAATGAAATGAAGCAAAAAAGTATGATAGAAGGTCGTGCAGAAGGCGGTAATCTTATGATATACAGTTTAGTTCAAGATTTGCTTTTAACTCCTGAAGTTGGTTCTAAGCGCCTTGGAATTACTGTGGAAGAGCTGAAAAATCGAATGATTTTGTGCGGTTACAACTTCCCGGAAAAATAACGCAATAAGAAAAACCAACGTAACAATGTTAAAGTGGAAGGTCTGCCGTTTAGCAGGCCTTTTTTCTATTTGATAATATTCGGGATACTGTCGTTAAAACAAAACAAAGTTTACGAAAGGATGAAAAAGTGATATGATAGATACAAGAGGAATTGCGAAACAAAAACTTGAGACAGTAGGCACATTAAAACAGATTAATGAGTGGTCTGAAGCTATTTTATTAAGCAAAGACAATACGTTGATACATAATAGGTTTAGAAACTCAACATCGGAAAAACGAGGAGGAACGAATATGTATTTAGATAACAATATTGTAATTGACTTCCGTTTACCGTTATCATTACAAAACGATATCAAAGAGCTTGACAAAGATTTTTCCAGTGGAAATGATCTCCATTTTGCATTGGTATTGGAAATATTCGAGGCAACTGCTAAGCAAAGTTATATTAACGGCAATATAACAGATGAACAGCTTAATCTTCTGTTTAGGAGGTATGGATTGCGATGAAATTGTATAACTTCAATGGATATGAACAAAATTTCAAAACATATGGTGGAACCGCAGGCGTAAAGATAGGAATTACGATTAAAGGCGTTGACTATATGCTGAAATATCCAGGTAAACTAAAAGATGCACATATGAAAAATGTCGAAATAAGCTATTCGAATAGCCCTGTATGTGAACACCTTGGATGCGAAATATTTAAAAGCATTGGAATCGATACACAAAAAACATACCTTGGAGTAAGGAATGATAAGATTGTAGTTGCCTGCCGCGATTTCCTTAAACCAGGAGAGATATTTGTTCCGTTTAAAGATATAAAGGCAACCTTTGAGCCAGCTTTTACAGATCCTCGGGGAGATATTACCAATGGGACTGGAACAAATCTTGACGAAATTATTCGAACTATGAATGAACATCCATTGCTAAGACAGTTCCCGGATATTAAAAAGCGATTTTGGGATATGTTTATTGTGGATTCTTTAATCGGAAACCCTGATCGTAATAATGAAAATTGGGGGCTTATTCGTTCTACAGAAAACTCATTTCGCATTGCACCGGTATTTGATTGTGGAAATTGTTTTAATGGAAAATTATCTGAGAGACAAATGAGAGAATTTCTTTCTGGTAATATGCAGGAAATTTCACTTATGCGTCCTTGCATTTATGAAAGGGCACCAGGGAAGAGAATCAATGCACATCAGTATATCTCATCACACATAAACAAAGACTGTGATAAAGCCGTAAATAGAATTGTTCCACGCATTGATCTTAATGAAATTTCTGGAATTATTAACGACACGCCAGGAATTGGAGACGTAGAGAAAGAATTCTATGAAAGGCTTATTCAAATAAGATACGAAGAAAATCTTTTCCCTGCATTGCAATATCTACGGAAACGGGAATTGGAATTTGATATGGAAGAAAGATAGATAAAAGAATTGTAACAATTTACGAAAACAATGTAAAAGTGAAAGGCTTGCTATTTTGGCAGGCTTTTTATTTCTCCAACACCCTTTGAAAAACAAAACAGTCTTCAGGAAAGGAAATTTGCTGCCGGAGGATAAAATCCTACTAATTCGGGAAAATGTAAAATCGGGGGCATATTTAAAATAAATGTTTATTTCCATACCGGATTTAAGTAAAGGGAAGAGATTAATGGGAAAATTAAAACGATTTTATGCGGTTTTCGAGCATCTAAACGGAAGTGATTAAGGGGAAAAATGCAGTAGAAACAGCAGTTCCAGGTAAATGGGGTTACCGTTGTACGGGAATGTCTTATATCAATTTTCCAAGAATGCTTTTGTGTACGATGAATAACGGTGTGGATCTTACAAGTAATAAACGTTTTACAAAAGGATATGGCTATTTTACGGAAATGGAAAGTTATGAAGAACTTTTAAAAGCATGGGATAAAACAATAAGGGAAATTACTCGATATAGTGTTATTGTAGAAAATGTAATTGATAAGGCCTCTGAAAGAGATGTGCCAGACATTCTTTGTTCGGCTTTGACAGATGATTGTATTGCCAGAGGCAAAACAATCAAAGAAGGTGGAGCGGTCTATGATTTTATTTCAGGACTTCAAGTAGGAATTGCGAACATGGCAGATTGTTTGGCAGCTATAAAGAAGTTAGTGTATGAAGAAAAGAAAATCACAAAACAAGAGCTTTGGGATGCAATCTTAGATGATTTTTCATCACCTGAAAACAAAAAAATTCAGGAAATGTTGATTCGTGAAGCTCCAAAATATGGAAATGATGATGATTATGTCGATCAGTTAATTGTGGAAGCTTATGATTCTTATATTGAAGAAATCGAAAAATATCCAAATACACGTTATAATAGAGGACCAATTGGCGGAATTCGTTACGCAGGAACTTCTTCAATTAGTGCGAATGTTGGACAAGGTATGTCAACGATGGCTACGCCAGATGGACGAAATGCATTCGAACCTTTGGCAGAAGGTTGCAGTCCAGCGCATAATAGCGATAAAAATGGACCTACAGCTGTGTTTAAAAGTGTGTCTAAGCTTCGTACAAATAAAATTACGGGTGGCGTTCTGCTAAATCAAAAAATGACACCTCAAATGTTGTCGACTGAAGAAAATCGACAAAAATTAGAATTGCTGATTAAAACTTTCTTTAATCGTTTACATGGATATCACGTGCAATATAACATTGTTTCTAAAGAAACTTTGATTGATGCACAGAAGCACCCTGAAAAACATAAGGATTTAATTGTTCGTGTAGCCGGATATAGTGCTTTCTTTAATGTGCTTTCTAAAAAGACGCAAGACGATATTATTGGTAGAACAGAACAATCTTTAATGTAAGAAAATGTAAATAATTTGAAAAAGCTATTGAAAATATGCTTTATCAGGTGTATTCTATAGGCAACTGATGCGAAAGAGATCAAACTAAGAACCGGATATAAAGAGATTCTAGTCAGGGTGGAAGCTAGATTATTACGACTTAGCAAATGGACTTTCAAGGGCAAGGTGAAAAGTGTTTCTGAGTAGCTGCGACGTGTTCCGTGCGTTAAATGGATCGAATGTGATGGCATTCTAGAGGTGGGTATAACTATACCAATTCAGGTGGTACCGCAGATTATTTTGATATTCTGTCCTGTGTCAAATTTTTAATTTGATGCAGGATTTTTTATTTATAAGGAGAGTGATGAAAAGTGTTAGCTGACTGGTGGTGGTACAAAGAATAAATAATTAGGAGGTAAAAGAGAATGTATAAAAAATTATTAGCATGTGGAATGGCTTTATTGATGTGTGGATGTAGCGCAAAAGCTGCAGGTAATGATCAAGTGTTGACAGTTGGGCTGAGTTCAGAAATGAACGGAACTTTTTCGCCCATGTATTACCAAACGACAAATGATCATTATGTGGTGGATTTAGTGTATCAAGGGTTGTTGAAATACAACAAAAAAGGAGAGTTAGTTGCAGATTTGGCTAAGTCCTTACCTGAAATCAGTGAAGATGGAAAAACAATGACATTTAAATTAAAGAAAGGTATCCAGTTTAGTGATGGATCCAAGTTTACTTCAAAAGATGTGCAGACAACATTTACTGTTATGGCCGATTCAAGCTATACAGGTCGTTTTGCGAACAACGTTGATTTTTTAGATGGTTATAGTGAATATCATGATGCAGATGCATCTAGCTTTACTGGGGTTGAAACACCAGATAACTATACAGTTGTTTTCCATTTGGATAAGCCTAGAATTGATGCGGTTTCTACACTTGGAACACAGAAGATTTGTAGTTCAGAATATTTAAATTATAAAAAAGGAAAAACAGAAAGTATTGAAAAGAAGAATAGTAAGCCAATTGGAACGGGTGCTTATGTATTAAAGAAGTTTGAGAAGACAAGTGGGGTTAGTTTAGTTTCAAATTCAAAGTTTAAGGCGAAAAAAGGACAGTATCAAATTTCTAAGATTATGATTAAAAAGACTGATACTTCAACGGAAGTCAAAGAATTGGAAAATGGAACGGTGGACTATATTCCGGATGTGATTGAGGCAAATAAAATTAAATCTGTACAAAAGAATAAGAGTTTGTCTGTTGATTCTTATCCGAGTGATCGTGAAAGTTTTATTATCTTTAACTCTTATGCGGGAGCTTGTAGTGATGTTGTGGTAAGAAAAGCCATCGGATATGGATTTAATGCGCAAGAATATATTGATAATTACTATCAAATTGATGGTATGGCTTATAAGCCTGGTACTTTTGGAAATCCTGTTTCTTTAAATAATGGAAAAATGATTCGTAATGAAGAAAAAGTGGATGGTGTCACTTATTATGATTATGATGTTGAAAAGGCCAATCAAATCTTAGAGGATGCAGGATATACATTGGCAGATGATGGATATCGTTATAAAGATGGTGAAAAATTAACCATTCGTTTCTTGGCAAATAAGGATAAGGATTCTTTGGATTCTTTAATTCCGGTTTTACAGAAGTGTTTAAATGCGATTGGTATTGATTTTAAAGCCAATACAGTTGAATTTAATACAGTCATCAATACTGTGCAGGATGATGCTCAAACAGATAGTTGGGATGCAACATATCTAGGTTTCTCTTATGGCTCACCAGACGATACAGGCATTAACTTTATCTTAAGAACGGGAGCCACAAATAACTTTGGTCGTTTGAGTGATGAACAACTAGACGCTTATCTAGATGCCGGTATGTATACTTCCGATAATGAAGTGTCTAAAGAGAATTATCATAATGCTTTAGTTCGCCAAAGTGAACTATGTGGTTATTTGCCTGTGGATTCAACTAAAACATATTGTTTAAGAAATAAGAATATCAAAGGAATGCATACAACATCTATTTATAATTGGGCTCAATCTATAGCGACAGCTTATATTGTAAATAAATAACATATGATGTATCCTAATGGATATTAGGGCAAAATATAGTCCTGTACTAACTTAATGTTGGTGCAGGCTTTTCTTGTATGGGGAGGGTTTTTATTTCTTAGGTGGTTTCTCTTTATTTTTATTTATATCTTTCTTTAACCAAAATCCAGATGTAATTGCGATTGGAGTAGATCGTGCTAAAATTTGTGCCTTCTTCTATGTTCTTTTAGGCTTTTCACATGTGGCTTCTAGCCTTTTAAGAGGATTGGGACGTCCTGTGATGCCAATGGTGGTCATGCTTGTATGTTGGTGTGCTGTTCGTGTGGTTGTTTTAATGACGATAGGACAGAGCGTACACAGCTTGTATTTAACGCATTGGTTGTATCCGATTACTTGGGGATTGAGTTCAATTGTTTATGTATTTGATTTAAGAAAATATAAATTGTTAACACCTAGAGTACAACTTTCATGAAATATAGGTTGTCATTTGAGTTGATTTTAGGTATTATAATGTTGCAGAAGTGTTTTTCTGATTTTGGAGGTCTTACTTATGGTCTTAAGAAGATTTACCACAATTGATAGAGAAGAATTGCTTTTTTAAGCGTGCCTACTATAGGTGCGCTTTTTTTGTTTTGAAAGGAAGGTCATTTATGGAAACAAAGCGTGTTTTAATTGTGATGGGGTCTCGTTCAGACTTACCTAGTATGGAAGGCTGCATGAAACAATTAGACGACTTTCAAGTTGGCTATGAAGTTCGTGTGTTAAGTGCTCACCGTACGCCGGAAGCAGTTTTGGAATTGTCAAAGACAGCGTGTGAACGTGGAATTCAGGTTATTATTGCGGCAGCTGGAGGAGCAGCACATTTAGCTGGAGTTTTAGCTAGCTCTACACCGTTGCCAGTTATTGGAATCCCTATTCAGACATCTGCTTTAGGTGGATTGGATTCATTATTATCAACAGTACAAATGCCTCAAGGAGTTCCTGTTGCGACTGTCGCAATTGGTAAATCGGGGGCAAGAAATGCAGCTATCTTAGCTTGTCAGATGATTGGACTTAATGATAAGTCATTACAGGATAAGATTGTTGAATTTAAAAAAGAACAAGCACAAAAAGTATTAGAACAGTCAATTGTTGAATAAGGAGAAGGAAATGGATACTCGTATTTTTGTTCATAAAAAAGAACAGTTTCAAGTTGAAAGTGAATCGTTAGCGGCTGAATTAAGACAATCTTTATCTTTAAAAGAAGATTTTGGTCTTACAAAATACAATTTATATGATATTTTTGATGCCGACGAAAATGATATTGAATTATTAAAGAAAAATGTTTGTAGCGAAGTTGTTACAGATGATGTATATGATTCTGTAGATTTAACAGGTAAATCATATTTGGCATATGAATTTTTGCCTGGTCAATATGATCAAAGAGCAGACAGTGCAATGCAATGTTTGATGCTTTTAAACAACAAACAAACAGTACGTATTCATTCAGGTACTTTATTAGTGTTCGCAAACCCAGTAGATGAAGAAACACTTAATAAAATCACACATTATATTGTTAACCCTGTTGAAGCACGTGTTAAAGACCTTTCTGTATTAGTGGATGATCAGGACGTTGAAGTAAAAGATGTTCCTGTATTAGAAGGATTTACAAAAATGAGTAAAGAAGAATTAGATTCTTTACGTCAGACTTTAGGGTTGGCCATGTCTCAAGCGGACATTGAGCATGTTCAACGTTACTTCGAAAAAGAAGAAAAAAGAGATTGCACAATGACTGAACTACGTGTGTTAGATACATATTGGTCAGATCACTGTCGTCATACTACTTTTGAAACTGTATTAGATGATGTATGTTTCCATTTGGATACATTATCAGGTGAGTTACAGGCTTCTTATGATAAATATTTAAAATTACGTCAGGAAGTTCATGGAAATCGTAAAGAAAAAACATTGATGGACATGGCTACTATCGCCGGCAAGTATCTTCGTAAACAAGGTAAACTTGATGATATGGAGATTACCGATGAAATCAATGCGTGCAGTGTAGAAATTACAGTGGATGTAGATGGAAAAGATGAACAATGGTTGTTGATGTTTAAAAATGAAACACATAACCACCCAACAGAAATTGAACCATTTGGTGGAGCAAGTACATGTATTGGTGGAGCTATTCGTGATCCATTATCAGGACGTAGCTATGTATATCAAGCTATGCGTATTACAGGGGCTGGAGATATCACAAAACCAATTAGTGAAACATTAGAACACAAATTACCTCAATCTAAGATTTCAAAAACCGCTGCTCAAGGTTATTCAAGTTATGGTAACCAAATTGGTTTGGCAACTACATTCGTAGATGAAATTTATGATGATGGCTATGTTGCGAAACGTATGGAAGTTGGTGCTGTTGTAGGTGCGGCTCCTAAATCACATGTTAAACGTGAAAAACCAGAAGCTGGCGATATTATCGTTATGATTGGTGGAGCTACTGGTCGTGATGGAATCGGTGGAGCTACAGGTTCTAGTAAAGAACATAATGAAACAAGTTTGGAAAAATGTTCAAGTGAAGTTCAAAAGGGAAATGCCTTGATTGAACGTAAATTACAGCGTTTATTTAGAAATCCTACTTGTACAAAATTAATTAAAAAGGCGAATGACTTTGGAGCAGGTGGAGTTAGTGTTGCCGTAGGTGAACTTGCAGATGGTTTGAATATCAACTTAGATGCAGTTCCAGTTAAATATCAAGGTTTAGATGGTACAGAATTAGCTATTAGTGAATCACAAGAGCGTATGGCTGTATGTATCGAGGCTAAGGATTTTGAAAAATTCAAAGAAGAAGCATATAAAGAAAACTTAGAGGCTATCAAAGTTGCAGATGTAACAGATACAAATCGTTTAGTCATGAAATGGCGTGGGGAAACAATTGTTGATATGTCTCGTGCATTCTTGGATACGAACGGTGTTCGCCAGCACCAGATTGTTGATGTTTGCGAAAATGAATATGATGAACATCCATTTGATGCAGTAAACTCAGATTTAAATACAGTATTACAAGATGCGAATGTCGCAAGTCAAATTGGTTTGGCAGAAATGTTTGATGCTTCTATCGGTAAGAGTACAGTGTTGATGCCTTTTGGAGGTAAATATCAATTAACTCCTGAAGAAGGTTCTGTACAAAAATTACCAGTGCATGGAATGACAAACACATGTTCGGTTATGACATATGGATATGATCCAAAAGTATCTAAATATTCTCCATATTTAGGTGCTAGCTATTCAGTTGTTGAAGCATTAGCTCGTATTACAGCATTGGGTGCTGACTATAAGAAGTGTCGTTTATCAAATCAGGAATATTTTGAACATTTAGGTGCCGATGCACAAAAATGGGGACAACCATTTGAAGCTTTATTAGGTTTGATTGATGCTCAATTGGCATTTGAAACACCAAGTATTGGTGGAAAAGACTCTATGAGTGGAACGTATAAAGATATTCATGTACCACCAACAGTGATTACATTTGCGGTAACAACAGCTAAAACAGATGATATTGTTTCGGCTTCATTTAAAAATCCTGGAGACTATGTATATTTAGTAAAGCATACGCCAGTTAAAAATAATGTTCCAAACTATGAACAATTAAAAGAAAATTTTGAAACGGTTCATAAATTAATGCAAGAAAAGAAAATTGTTGCGGCAAGCACAATTAAATTTGGTGGTCTAGGTGCAACTATTGCGAAAATGGCATTTGGATCTAAAGTTGGTGTTGCGATCAGCACAGAAGAAGATGTATATGGATTCAATTTGGGTTCAATGATCGTGGAAGCTACAGAAAGCATTCAAGATGAACATTTAGAATTGATTGGTATTTTAAATGATGATTCTAAGATTGTATTAAATGATGAAACCGTTGAAATTGAAGATGCATTAAAGGCTTGGACAAAGCGTTATAGTGAAATTTATCCAATGATCGTGGATGAAGGAAAAGATACTTTAGAAACTCCATTAAATGATGCAGAAGTACCAATGTCTAAGGAAGTTGTGGAAAAACCAAAAGTAATTATTCCTATTTTCCCTGGACAAAACTGTGAATTTGATACAACAGCTAAGTTTGAACGTGCTGGTGCTGAAGTTAAACAAGTTGTATTTAATAACTTAACTGTAGAAAACATTCAAAAGAGTATCGAAACTTTAGCCAAAGAAATTAGTACAGCACAAATCTTAATGATTGTTGGTGGATTTAGTAGTGGTGATGAACCAGATGGTTCAGGTAAATTTATTGCGAACGTATTAAGAAATCCAAAGATTGCACAAGCAATTGATACAATGCGTGCAAATGATGGTTTGATCTTAGGTATCTGTAATGGATTCCAGGCATTGATCAAATCTGGATTATTGCCTTATGGTGATATTGAAAAATTGGATGCGGAAAATCCAACATTATTTAGAAATAATATCAATCGTCACGTTTCTCATATTGCACGTACTCGTATTACAAGTAATGCTTCTCCTTGGCTTGCAGGTATGAAAGCTGGAAGTGTATATTCAGTTGCTGTTAGTCATGGTGAAGGTAAATTTGTTGCGAGTGAAGAAGTATTGAATAAGTTGATTGAAAATGGTCAGGTTGCAACACAGTATGTAAATGAAAAGGGTGTTCCAACAATGGATGGAAAAGACAACTTAAATGGTTCAAGCATGGCTATCGAAGGTATCTTCTCTGAAGATGGTAAGATCTTTGGTAAGATGGGTCACAGTGAGCGTTATGAAAAAGGCTTGTTCCAGAATATTGCTGGAAATAAAGACCAAGATATTTTCGCAAATGGTGTTCGTTATTTTACACACAAGCAGGTGAAGTAGAATGACGTTGAAAAAAGTAGTTCAAGATTCTTCTGGGATTGTTGGCTTGTTCAATGTAGAACAAGCCGCCCAGAATATCTATTTAGCAATGCATGCCATTCAGCATCGAGGACAAGATGGTGTTGGATTAGCAATTAGTGATGGAGAAAATGTTGTTTGTAAAAAGGGATTAGGCTTATTGTCGGAGAATTTAAAACAAGATACGTTAAATTCTTTAGAGGGGAATATTGCGATTGGTCAGCTTCGAATGGCAACAAAAAATGATTCTCAATTAGAAAATGTTCAGCCGATTATGGTGCGTAGTCACCAAAGATATTTTGCGGTTGTATCAAGTGGGATGATCACGAATGCGATTTCTTTAAGAACGAAATTAGAAAATGAAGGATTGATCTTTCAAGGAACAAGTGATTCAGAATTATTAGCACATTTGATTCAGTTGAATCCAGGTTCTTTTGAAGAAAAAATTGCGAAAGCTTGTCGTATGATGAGTGGGGCCTATACATTTATGGTCATCACAAAAGACAGTTTGTACGTAGTAAGAGATCCTCATGGTATTCGCTCTTTATATATTGCCAAGGTAGATGAAGGATATTGTATCAGTAGCGAAACTTGTTCGTTCCCAATTCTTGGTGGAGAATTTATTCGTGAAGTAAATCCAGGTGAATTGATTTGTTTCAATTGCGAAGGTATGAAGTCTAGTCAGATTATTGAAGAAACAGAAACGAAGGCTTGTGCTTTAGAGTATGTATATTATTCTAGACCGGACAGTGTTCATAATGGTTTAACGGTTCATGAAGTAAGAAAACAATGTGGTTATTATTTAGCTAAAGAAGAGAATATTGAAGCGGATATCGTTGTTGGTGTTCCTGATTCAGCTTTAAGTGCAGCGGCAAGTTTTGCCAGAACATTGAATGTACCATATGAAACAGGATTGATTAAAAACCGTTATATTGGTTCTACATTTATTCGTCCGACAGAACAACAAAGAATGCAAGGTATGCGTGTTCGTTTAAATGCGATCAGTTCGGTTGTTAAAGATAAAAGAGTTTATTTAGTAGATGATAGTGTTGTGAAAGGTTTTACATCACGTCGAATTTGTCAATTATTAAAAGAGGCAGGCGCAAAAGAAGTGCACTTACGTATAGCTTCGCCAATGTTGAAATATCCTTGTTTATACGGAGCGGATTCAACGGCACAAAAAGATTTGGCGGCATTTAACTATACAGTAGATGAAATGGAACAATTGTTCCAGGTGGATTCATTGCGTTTCTTAAGTGTTGAAGACTTTAAAAAGTGTGTGCCTGAAACAAGCTGTTTAGCTTGTTGTACAGGTGAATATCCAGAAGATTTACAAGATTATAAAGATGAGGTAAAGGAGTAGAGTATGGCAGAACATTATGCAGCAGCAGGCGTTAGTTTAGAGGCAGGATATAAATCTGTTGAATTGATTAAGGAGCATGTTAAGAAAACAATGCGTCCAGAAGTGTTAGGAGGACTTGGCGGTTTCTCTGGTGCTTTCTCATTATCTAAAATTAAAGATATGGAAGAGCCTGTATTACTTTCTGGTACAGATGGTTGTGGTACAAAAGTTAAACTTGCGATGGTTATGAATAAGCATGACACAATTGGAATTGATGCCGTTGCGATGTGTGTGAATGATATCGCATGTGCAGGTGGAGAACCACTATTCTTCTTAGATTACATCGCATGTGGAAAGAATGTTCCGGAAAAAATTGCGGACATTGTGAAGGGTGTGTCTGAGGGTTGTTTACAATCTGAAGCTGCTTTGATTGGTGGAGAAACGGCAGAACATCCAGGTTTAATGCCAGAAGAAGATTATGATTTAGCAGGTTTTGCCGTTGGCGTATGCGATAAAAAAGATATGATTACTGGTAAGGATCTAAATGTAGGAGATGTGTTAATTGGGCTTCCTTCAACAGGTGTTCACAGTAATGGTTTCTCATTGGTTCGTAATGTATTTGATATTACAGAAGAATCATTAAATACATATTATGATGAATTAGGTAAAACTTTAGGAGAGGCATTATTGGCTCCTACAAAAATTTATGTAAAAGCATTAAAGCATATTAAAGCATCGGGTATTACATTAAAAGCTTGCAGCCACATCACAGGTGGTGGATTCTATGAAAACGTACCTCGTATGTTAAAAGAGGGTATGGGTGTTGAAATTGATACAAAGGCATTCCCAAAACCTCCAATTTTTGATTTGATTCAAAAAAATGGAGATATTTCTACGAAAGAAATGTACAACGTATTTAATATGGGACTTGGCTTTGTGATGGCTGTGGATCCATCAGATGTTGAAAAAGTTCAAGCTGCCTTAAATGAAATCAATGAACCTAGCTATGTGGTTGGTAAAGTAACTGAAACAGGACAGGTAGATGTCCAATGGTAAATATTGCGGTATTTGCGAGTGGTTCAGGTACTAACTTTGAAACAATCTTGTCACATATTGAAGATGGTTCTTTGCATGTGAATTGTGCATGCTTGATTGCGGATAAAGAAAATGCGTATGCTAGAGTTCGTGCGCATAATCATGGAGTAGAAGAGTTTTATTTTAATCCAAAGGGATATGATGGTAAAGCGGGTTATGAAGCGGCAATCTTAGAGGTATTAAAAGAAAAAAAGGTTGATTTGATTGTGTTAAGTGGATATATGCGTTTTATTGGACATACTTTATTAAGTGCTTATCCAAATCGTATCATCAATTTACATCCGGCTTATTTACCTGAATTTCCAGGAGCTCATAGTATTGCAGATGCGTATGAGGCAAAAGTAGCACAAACTGGAGTTACAGTTCATTTCGTAGACGAAGGTGTAGATACAGGTCCTATTATTCGTCAAGAAAGAGTAGCAATCGACCCATCTTGGGATCTTGAAACATTAGAATCGCATGTACATGCGATGGAATATGATTTGTTCTGGCAAGTCATTGAACAAGTCGCAAAAAGTATAGAGGAGGAAAAATAATGAAGCGAGCATTAGTAAGTGTATCCGATAAAACTGGTTTAGTTGAATTTGTACAAGGATTAGTAGATTGTGGATATGAAATCATTTCTACTGGAGGAACAAAAAAAGCCCTTGAGGCAGCTGGAATTCATCCAATTGGAATCAGTGATGTGACTGGTTTTCCAGAAATTATGGATGGTCGTGTGAAAACTTTACATCCAAAAGTTCATGGTGCATTACTTTGTGTTCGTTCAAACCCAGATCATGTACGTCAATTACAAGAATTAGGAATTGAGTATATTGATTTGGTTTGTGTGAATCTATATCCTTTTAAAGAAACTGTATTAAAACCAGGTGTAACACACGAAGAAATTATTGAAAATATTGATATTGGTGGTCCTAGTATGCTTCGTAGTGCTTCTAAAAACTATCAAAGTATTCCAGTTCTTTGTGATCCAAAAGATTATGATAAAGTTCTTGAAGAAATTAGAGAAAACCAAGAAACAACATTGGAAACGCGTGAGCGTTTAGCTGCAAAAGTATTCCGTCATACAGCTCGCTATGATGCGATGATCGCAGATTATTTAACGAAGAAAACACATGAAGAATTCCCAGAAAGTATGACAATTACTTTTGATAAGGTTCAAGACTTGCGTTATGGTGAAAATCCTCATCAAAAGGCTGCTTTCTATAAAGGAATGAATCCTCAATATTCTTTGGCAAATGCGACTCAGCTTCATGGTAAAGAATTGTCTTACAACAATATTCAGGATGGAAATGCGGCTATTGAAATCTTAAAAGATTTTGAAGGTCAATATGCAGCTGTAGGTGTTAAACACATGAATCCATGTGGAGTTGGTATTGGTGAAAATATTGAAGCGGCTTGGGATAAAGCTTATGAGGCTGACTCAATTTCGATTTTTGGTGGTATTGTAGCGTTGAACGCAAAGGTTGAAAAGGGATTGGCAGAAAAATTATCTAAGATTTTCTTGGAAATCATTATTGCGCCAGACTTCTCTGACGAAGCGTTGGAAATCTTAACTCGTAAGAAAAATATTCGATTAATGAAATTAGATACTAGCTTATCTGTTTCAAGTGCGTTAAAATATACAAATGTTAATGATGGTCTATTGGTTCAAGAGATGGATCAGCATACAATTAACGAAGAAGATTTAAAATGTGTGACAAATCGTAAGCCTACGGAAGAAGAAATCAAGCAATTGTTGTTTGGTTGGAAAGTTGTTAAGCATGTAAAATCAAATGCGATTGTCTTGGTAAAAGATGATATGACAGTTGGTGTTGGTGCAGGACAAATGAACCGTGTTGGTGCAGCTAAGATTGCGATTGAACAGGCTGGTGAAAAGGCAAAAGGTTCTGTATTGGCAAGTGACGCTTTCTTCCCAATGCCAGATACAGTTCAAGAAGCTATCAAAGCGGGTGTGACTGCAATTATTCAGCCAGGTGGATCTATTAAGGATCAACTTTCAATTGATGAATGTAATGAACATGGCATCGCAATGGTATTTACAGGGGTTCGTCATTTTAAACATTAATATATAAAAGAGTCTGTATAGACTCTTTTTCATAGTTTGGAAGGGTCTATCATGGATAAGAAAAACAAAATTATTATTATTTCTCTATTATCTGCATTATTAATTGTACTATGTGTATTTGCGGTTGAAATGAAGAACACTGAGAAAAAGGCATATCAGGGGATATCTGAAATCGGAGAAGATCAAAATACGGAAGTTGAAAATCAAGATAATAGTCAATTTATTGATATGTCTTTGGCAAAAGATATAGAAGCGTATTTTCAAGAGAATGGTATTGATCATGAAAAAGTAGCATACTGTATCACAGATTTAGAACATAACATTAAATATAGTATGAATGAGAAGGATGAGTTTATTGCAGCGAGTATTTATAAATTACCATTGGCAATGCTATATTATGATAAAGTAAATGAGGGTGAGTATACATTAGATTCAACGTTTACATATAGTGGATATATGCATGAGGATGCAGGGGTTATTAGTTCGGATTATGGTATCGGTAGTCAGGTTCCTTTAAGTGATCTTTTAAATGATTTAATAATATATTCTGATAATGATGCGGGTCATATTTTATATGAAAATCTTGGTGGCTGGAAAGAATATAAGGAAGCAATGACAAAATATACAGATTCTATCAGTGAGAATTATTATACAATGGATAATGTTACAACGGCTAATACAATGAATGATGTGGTGACTTATTTATATGATTATAAAGAAGACTATAAAGGTTTGATTAAAAATATGGAAGAGGCAGAACCAGGTGAATATCTAGATAGGGATACACAATTGAGTATGCCTCAAAAGTATGGTATGTATGATTCTGCTTTAAATAGTGTTGGTTTTGTAGAATGTAACACATCATATAGTATAGTTGTTTTAACGAGTTTAGGGGATAAAGGTGCCGATGTTATGGCAAATATCAATCGTATTGCTTATGAGCATTTTAAATAGAGTTGAAAAGCTCTATTTTTTTCGTTTTCTTGTTGTAAGCGTATACAGTAAAAAAGATGAAAAAAATAAAAAAAACATTTGACGAAGTGGGAAGTATTTGGTAATATAGATGAGCACTGCTGAGGTGCAGATGATCTTTGAAAACTGAACAGGAAATAAAAATACAAACTAAAACGTCAATTTCGAAACAAACAAT
>NZ_DBMEXE010000010.1:0-7846 GCF_056804935.1 Holdemanella sp.
AAGGCTAAGCGATAAAAAACAAGTTATAATTAGGGTTAAAAATTTTTTCATTCGGAACTCCTTTAAACGTTTATATTGTATGCACAATTAAAGGGGATGTCAAAATGGACAAATGAAAAAGCACCTACTTTGTGCAGGTGCTTAAAAAGGATAGGCAATATTTATAACTCATTTTTTAAATTTTGTCAAGTTTTTATTGACATTTGGTGGTTTTACTAGTAGTATAATAAATTGCATAATAGTGTGTGTTTTCAGATGAAAACCACCTAGTATAGTACAAATTCGAACGAAAGGATGGCATGCATGGACAACAACAAAGCATATCGTATTGTCTCGTGTGGAAAAAAATCTTCCCGCCGAGATTACTCAAAGGTTAGTGGTAAATTAGAGTTACCTAATCTTGTCGAAATCCAGACAGATTCATTTAAATGGTTTACGCAACAAGGTATCCAAGAAGTATTTGAAGAAATCTATCCAATTGAAAACTATGGAAAAAACATTCGCTTAAATTTCCTTCGTTATCATTTTGAAGAACCAAAATATAACGCAGAAGAATCTATGTATAGAGAATGCAACTTTGCAGCACCTCTATATGCAGATATGGAATTGGAAGTTACAGACTCAGAAACTGGGGAAGTTGTAACTAAGAGTGAAGAAGTATATTTAGGGGATTTCCCTTTAATGACAGAAACTGGTACATTCATCATCAATGGTGCAGAACGTGTAATCGTTAGTCAGATCGTACGTTCTCCAGGAGCATATTTTGCGGACAGTTATGATGAAAAAACTGGTAAACAAAACTATAGTTGTGAATTAATTCCAAGTCGTGGTACTTGGTTAGAGTTCATGACTGAACAAAAGAAAACTACAAACGGACGTTTAATTAATGTTTCTATTGACCGTCGCCGTAAAGTATTATTCAGTATTTTATTCAAGGCGATTGGTATGTCTTTGAATATCGGAGTGAACGAAGATACTCACGATACATCAATGATGGAAACATTCCTTCGTGCAATGGGACGTAACTGGTCTGATGTAGCTACAGATGCAGAAGATCGCGAATACATGAATATGTATTTGTTGTTGTATACTGCTTTCTTCGGTAAATATGAAGAAATTGAAAACACTTTATTGAACGATAAAGTAAAAACAACTCAGGAAGCTTTACTTTCTTTCTATGAAAATCAAAGAAGTGATGAAATCCCTACATTAGATGGATCAATCACTTTGATGCAAGCTAAATTCTTTGATCACCGTCGTTATGACTTGACAAAAGCTGGTCGTTATAAATTACGTAAGAAATTAAATGCGATCGATCGTATGTATGGTATGAGCCTTGCTCATGATATTGTTGATGTAAATGGCAACGTATTCATGGAAAAAGGTACTATGGTTCACCGTGATGAAAGAAATGCATTACGTGAAGAATTGGCTAAGGGTACTTATTGTGTCGCTTATCCATTCCGCTCAGAATTCCATGAAGAAGATATCGTTTCAATTCCAACAAGCTGGACTACAGGATTAATTGGTCGTGTATTAGCTAGTGATGTTGAAACAGAAGATGCTTATTTAGATGCTGGTACAGTATTAACTGAAAAAGATGTTTTAGCAATCCAAAAGGTTGTTGAAAATGTTGATATTTTTGCAGGATTGTTTGCACAACCAGTTAAATTAACAGCCGAAAATATGGATTCTGTATTTAACTATGGTCAACGTTTATATGCTCTTGGACGTTTAACAAATGCTCAAGGTGAAGATATTGTTGATGCAGATATGGAATTAGTTGCGAACCGTTATATGGTTGGTGTAACTCCAGATGCCATCGATAGTGATGTTGAAACACAAGTTAAACAACGTGCTTTAAGTGAAGATATCACAGCATGGTTGATTGGTGCATGTGTCCAAGAATTATATATTATTGACGATAATGGGGATGAAGTCCGTGTTGCTGGAAATGACCCATTCGCAAATAAACACACAATTACAGTTTCAGATATGTATGCATTCTTCTCATATAGCTTAAATGTTATGGAAGGTGTAGGAACAACAGATGATATCGATATGTTAGGTAACCGTCGTATTCGTTCTGTTGGTGAATTGATTCAGAACCAGTTCCGTATTGGTTTATCTCGTATGGAACGTGTTGTTAAAGAACGTATGTCAATTCAAGAAATGGATAGCTTAACTCCTAGAAAATTGACAAACATTCGTCCTTTGACAGCTGCAATTAAAGAATTCTTCTCTAGTTCACAGTTATCACAGTTCATGGATCAACAAAACCCTCTAGCTGAATTGACAAATAAACGTCGTATTTCAGCCTTAGGTCCAGGTGGTATCAGTCGTGATCGTGCAAGTTTCGAAGTACGTGACGTTCACAACTCTCACTATGGTCGTATCTGTCCAATCGAAACGCCTGAAGGGCCAAACATCGGTTTGATCAATAACTTAACTACATATGCTCGTATCAATGAATATGGATTTATTCAAACGCCTTACCGTAAGGTAAATGCGGATGGTACTGTTAGTGAAGATACAGTTTACTTAAGTGCTGATGAAGAAGCAGATTATGTAATCGCACAGGCCAATGAGGTTCGTGATGGTCATTTAGTAAATGAACGTGTCGTAGCTCGTAAGGCTGGTGAAACTATCATCGCTGATCGTAACGAAGTAGAACTTGCCGATGTCAGTCCAAAACAGATCGTATCTGTAGCGACTGCCTGTGTCCCATTCTTGGAAAACGATGATGCGTCTCGTGCCTTAATGGGTGCCAACATGCAGCGTCAGGCCGTTCCATTATTAGTTCCTCATTCACCTTATGTAGGTACTGGTATTGAATATAAAATTGCTAAGGACTCAGGTGTTGGTATTGTCGCAAAACAAGATGGTGTAGTTGAATATGTAGATGGTTTGCGTATTGTAGTTAAAGATAATGAAGGTGAAAACCACACTTATCAGTTACGTAAGTTTGCTCGTTCAAACGCAAGCACTTGTATCAACCAACGTCCAATTGTAGAAGTTGGTGAAAAGGTTGAAAAAGGCGATATCTTAGCTGATGGTCCAAGTATGCAAAATGGAGAATTGGCTTTAGGTCAAAACGTTGTTATTGCATATACAACATGGCATGGATATAACTACGAGGATGCCATCATCATGTCAGAACGTATGGTTAGTGATGATGTATATACTTCAATCCACGTAGAAGAATATGATATTGACTGTCGTGAAACTAAGTTAGGTCCAGAAGAAATCACTCGTGATATTCCTAACGTTGGTGAAGCAGCAGTTCGTAAGTTAGATTCAAATGGTATCATCATGGTTGGTGCCGAAGTTAAAGAAGGAGATATCTTAGTTGGTAAGGTTACTCCAAAAGGACAAAGTGAAGTTAGTCCTGAAGAAAAACTATTATTAGCAATCTTTGGTGAAAAATCACGTGAAGTTCGTGACAATTCATTGAAAGTACCTCATGGTGGTGCTGGTATTGTTCATTCTATTCGTGTATTTAAACGTGGAGATGGATCGGATCTTCCTCCTGGAGTAAATATGCGTGTTAAAGTATATATCGTTCAGAAACGTAAGATTTCTGAAGGCGATAAGATGTCTGGTCGTCACGGTAACAAAGGTGTCATCTCTAAGATTTTACCTATCGAAGATATGCCATTTATGGCTGATGGACATCCAGTTGATATCTTGTTGAACCCATTCGGTGTACCTTCACGTATGAACATCGGACAGATTTTAGAAATCCACTTAGGTTACGCTGCTCGTAAATTAGGTGTTAAATTCTCTACTTCTGTATTTGATGGTTTATCAAATGAAGACTTACAAGATGTAATGCGCGAAGCAAGCATGACTGTCGATGGAAAACAGGTATTATATGATGGACAAACTGGACAACCATTCGATGAACGTATTAGTGTCGGTGTAATGTACATGATCAAGTTGGCCCACATGGTTGACGATAAACTACACGCTCGTGCTACTGGTCCATATTCTTTAGTTACTCAGCAGCCATTGGGTGGTAAAGCTCAAAATGGTGGTCAGAGATTTGGAGAAATGGAAGTTTGGGCATTGGAAGCATATGGTGCTGCCCACACATTACAAGAAATCTTGACAATCAAATCGGATGATATTCAAGGTCGTATCAAGACTTATGAAGCCATCATTAAAGGTAAAGATATTCCAGAACCAGGTGTTCCAGAATCATTCCGTGTATTGATGCACGAATTACAAGGTTTAGCAATCGATATTCGTTTGTTAGATGAAAACAATAACGAGGTTGACATCACATTAGATGATGATGACCAGGACGTTCATCCAGCTCAACCTTTACCAGAACAAACACAAAAGGAAGAGCTAGTAGACGATATTGAAGAAGAAAATAACGAAGAAGAGGAGGCGTAGTATAAAATATGAGTATTAACAATTTTGCCTCGATTCAGGTTCGCTTAGCGAGTCCAGAAACGATTTTAAAATGGAGTCATGGTGAAGTAACAAAGCCTGAGACAATTAACTATCGTTCACAAAAAGCAGAACGTGATGGTTTATTCTGCGAACGCATTTTCGGTCCAACTAAGGACTGGGAATGTGCTTGTGGTAAATATAAAAAAGTACGTTTTAAAGGTGTTGTATGTGACCGTTGTGGTGTAGAAATCACAAAAGCAAGCGTAAGACGTGAGCGTATGGGTCACATCCACTTAGCTGCACCAGTAGCTCATATTTGGTACTTACGTGGTATTCCTAGCCGTATGGCATTGTTGTTGGATGTAACACCAAAACAATTGGAAGAAGTTGTATATTTCGTAAGCTATATTGTTACGGATCCAAAAGAATCTGGTTTAGCTTATAAACAAATTCTTTCTGAACGTGAATTCCGTGAAAACCAAGCTATTTATGGTTCAACAGGATTTACAGCTCAAACAGGTGCTGAAGCTGTACTACGTTTATTACAAGATGTTGATTTAGAATCTGAATATCAAGAAGTACAGGATGCGCTTGAAAAAGCACAAGGTGAAAAACGTAAGAAATTAATCAAACGTTTGGATACAATCAATGCATTCCGTAATAGTGAAAACTTACCAGAATGGATGATTCTGACTAACATTCCGGTAATACCACCTGATTTACGTCCAATGCTTCAATTGGATGGTGGTCGTTTTGCGACAAGTGATTTGAACGACTTATATCGTCGTGTTATCACTCGTAACAATCGTTTACGTAAATTGTTAGATTTGGGTACTCCAAATATTATCGTTCAAAACGAAAAGCGTATGTTACAGGAATCTGTAGATGCTTTAATTGACAATGGTCGTCGTTCAAAACCAATTACAGGTGCTGGTGGACGTGCATTAAAATCATTATCTCATTCATTGAAAGGTAAACAAGGTCGTTTCCGTCAGAACTTATTAGGTAAGCGTGTTGACTTCTCTGGTCGTTCTGTAATTGCCGTTGGACCAGATTTGAAAATGTACCAATGTGGTATTCCACGTGAAATGGCAGTTAACTTGTTTAAACCATTTATCATTAATGAAATCGTAAACCAAGGATTAGCACAAAATCCTAAAAATGCAGAAAAATTAATCGAACGTCGTGATCCTCGTATCTGGGACGTTGTTGAAACAGTAATCGACGGATATCCTGTATTAATGAACCGTGCACCTACATTACACCGTTTGGGTATTCAGGCCTTCTTGCCTAAATTAGTAGAAGGACGTGCAATGCGTCTTCACCCATTAGTATGTACTGCGTTCAACGCTGACTTCGATGGTGACCAGATGGCCATCCACGTTCCATTAGGAGAAGAAGCTCGTGCTGAAGCATTAGTTATGATGCTTGGTTCTCACAATATCTTAGGTCCTAAAGATGGTAAACCTATCGTTACGCCAGGACAGGATATGGTTATGGGTAACTTCTATTTAACAATGGAAGAAACAAAAGAAGAATTCTTTGCAGAAGCTAAACACTACGAAGAAGTTGGCTGCCCATTAGAAGCAGCTCACTGGCACCGTTTTGGTGAAAGTGAAGGTCATGTATACACAGATGAAGATGAAGTTATGATGGCATACCAGTCAAAACAAGTTCACCTTCACACTCGTATCGCATTGCCTGTATGCAATATGCATAAAACATCGTTTGATGAAAAACATAAAAATGATTATTTAATTACAACAGTTGGTAAGATTGTGTTCAACTCAATGTTCCCTGAAGATTTCCCATATATTAATGAGGTATCAAAAGAAAACTTTATTAGTACTCCTGATAAATACTTTATTGCTCCAGGACAAAACATTAAAGAATACATCGAAGCTATGCCTTTAGTTGATGCGGTTAAGAAAAAAGATTTAGGTAAAGTTATTGCCGAAGTCTTCAAACGTTATGATGCAGATCAAACTGCTGAAATTCTTGACCAAATCAAATCTTTAGGATTTGAATATTCAACAGTAGCTGGTATTACAGTTGCCTTGTCAGATATCGAAGTGGCTCCTCACAAAGATGAATATATCGATGAGGGTCGTGTTAAAGCCGATCAGTTGAAACACTTACAACGTAAAGGTATGTTGACAATGGAAGAATGGGAACGTCACTTATCTAAGATGTGGGATGATCAAAAAGACAAGATCGTAACATCATTGATGAAAAACTTGCCTCGTAAAAACCCAATCAACATGATGGCGACTTCTGGTGCTCGTGGTAACGCGTCAAACTTTACTCAGTTAGCTGGTATGCGTGGTTTAATGGCAAAACCTGGTCACGCTAAAGCTGGGGCTGGTGAATATGTACCAACCATCATAGAAGTTCCTATCTATTCTTGTTTCCGTGAAGGATTGAACGTAAGTGAGTTCTTTATCTCGACTCACGGTGTGCGTAAAGGTCTTACAGATACTGCCTTAAAGACAGCCGAATCTGGTTACTTAACTCGTCGTTTGGTTGATGTTGCCCAAGATGTAATTATCAAAGAAGACGATTGTGGTACAGATAAGGGTTACTGGATCGAAACATTAATGGATCGCAAAACAAACTCTGTTATCGAACCATTACAAGATCGTTTAGTTGGTCGTTATTCTAAACAAGATGTAACAGATCCAAAGACAGGTGAATTAATTATTGCGAGTGATGAATTTATCACTGATGAACTTGCTAAGAAAATTGTAGATGCTGGTGTTACAGGTATGTATATCCGTTCTGTATTTACTTGTAAGTCTCGTTTAGGTATTTGTCGTAAATGTTATGGACGTAACATGGCTACAGGTAAAGACGTTGAAGTTGGTGAAGCTATTGGTATCATGGCGGCTCAATCAATTGGTGAACCAGGTACACAGTTAACAATGCGTACATTCCATACAGGTGGTGTTGCCGGTGCCGGTGCAGAAGATATCACTCAAGGTTTGCCTCGTGTTGAAGAATTGTTCGAAGCTCGTTGTCCAAAAGGTGTTGCGGTAATTGCTCAGATTTCAGGTGAAATTACTTCAATTGAACGTATTGAAGGAACAATGCGCCAAGAAGTTATTATCACAAACGAACACGAAAGTGTTTCTCATAAAATTAACGCGAACCAGTCTATGCGTCCATGGGTTCAGGTCGGTGCAAAGATTGAAGCCGGTGTTGCATTGACTGAAGGTCCATTAGATCCAAAAGAATTATTACGTGTTGCTGGTGTACGTGAAGTTCAAGACTATATCTTGAAGGAAGTTAAGAAAGTATACCAAAGCCAAGGTATCGAAATTAGTGATAAGCACTTGGAAGTAATGATCAAACAGATGATGAAGAAAGTAATCGTTGTAGATAGTGGAGATACTGATTTAAATGTTGGTGTTCAATTATCATTGAATAACATCACAAAAATCAATCG
>NZ_DBMEXE010000010.1:7856-16367 GCF_056804935.1 Holdemanella sp.
TACATTCAAACCAGTATTATTAGGTATTTCTAAGTCTTCTGTTGAAACAGATTCTTTCTTATCAGCCGCTTCATTCCAGGAAACTACAAAGGTTCTTACAGATGCGACTATTAAGGGTAAAGTTGACCACTTAATTGGTTTGAAAGAAAATGTTATTATTGGTAAGCTGATTCCTGCAGGTACAGGATGCCAGGGAGATCGTCCACAAAATCTAATTGTTGCAGAAAAGGCAAAAGAACTTCGTGACAAACGTATTGCACGTATGAAAGAAGTTCATGATGAAGAGTTCGACAAACTAGTATCTGGCTCTGATGATAGAGATACGATGGATAGTGTAGAAGCTTCAGTAGAAGAATCAATTCTACAAGATGCAGAAACTGCAGACAATAATTCAATGGATATCCAATCTGAAGAATAAGAATATAAGGAGTAGGTAGATACCTATTCCTTTTCTTTAGGAGTAAAAATGGAAAAATATTTTGATTTAGGTAGAGCGTATTACACATATTTAAAAAGCAGCACAAATAAAGATCAATGTACTGTTAGTGTAATATGTGATGATATTGATATTAAACATAACATAATGGATGGCCTATTGTTTGCGGGTGCCTATATATATGATGGATACCAAGAAAATACAGACGGATCTATCACTGCTTGTGATGGAAACATTTCAGTTTATGGATGTGAATTGTCAGATTTAAAGTATGAGAATTATATATCCAATTCCAATGCTACGATAATAAAAAAGTAGGACAATTGTCCTACAAAATTTGAATATTATTTTTTAAGCATGTATCGACCATGACTTCAGGCCATAAGCTTGCCTGGACTTCTCCGATATGTGCTTTTTTTAGTAGAAGCATACATAGTCTGGATTGACCGATTCCTCCACCTAAAGTGTATGGTAATTCTTTATTTAGAATGGCTTTATGGAAAGGTAATTCACATCTTTCCAAACAGTTTTCTTTTTTCAATTGTTCTAATAATGTATCTTCATCCACACGAATTCCCATAGAAGATATTTCTAGAGCACTTTGTAGTGGTTCATACCAGAATAGGATATCTCCATTTAGTGTCCAGTCATCATAGTCTGGAGCACGACCATCGTGTTTTTCATTGTTTGATAATTTATCACCAATTTGCATCACAAATACGCAGCCATGTTCTTTTGTGATGGCGTTTTCTCTTTCTTTTGCGTTCATATTTGGATACATATCTAATAGTTCCTGAGTTGTGATAAAGAAAATATCATCAGGTAAATGATTAACTGCCTGAGGGTATTTGTACCAAACTTCATGTTCCATATGCTTGATGACTTTAAAGATAGTACGTACATGTTCTACTAATGTTTCTTTTGTGCGTTCATTTTTAGAAATAATTTTTTCCCAGTCCCATTGATCGACATAAGCAGAATGAAAGTTATCTAATTCTTCATCTTTACGAATGGCATTCATATTTGTATATAAGCCTTCATGCAATTTAAAGCCATATTTCTTTAAAGCCATACGTTTCCATTTTGCTAAAGAGTGCACAACTTCCATTTGTTCACCAGGAAGTTCTTTCATGGTAAAAGATACGGGTTTTTCTGTACCATTTAAGTTGTCATTTAAACCAGAACTTTGTGTAACATATAAGGGTGCTGAAATTCTTGATAAATTTAATTCTTTACCAAATTCATATTGAAATGTATCACGGATATATTTAATAGCTTCTTGTGTCTCTCTAACAGTTAATACTGGATCGTAGTTTTTAGGTATAATAAGTTTCATATCATCATCTCCTTAATGTAAGTATTGTATCACAAAATATGAAAAGATTTTCAATTTATTTTGTGATAAAATCATATTATGAACATTCTATTTTCAATTAACGCAAAATTCATAGATTTGACAAAGACATGTATACGTTCCATCATTCGGTTTGACAAAAATATTGATTTCTATATTTTGCATCATGACTTAAATCAAAAACACATGGATGATTTAAGACGTTCTTTTTTGGAATGTACTTTTCATTTTATAGAAGTAAAGGAAGAAGAATTTAAGGGGTTTCCTATTTCATCTCGATATCCTCTAGAAATTTATTATCGATTATTCGCTTCAGATTTGTTGCCTAAGACATTGGATCGAATTCTTTACTTGGATGTGGATATTGTTGTGATTCAAAGTTTAAGGGAATTGTATAACATGGATTTTGAAAGTAATCTTTATATCGCTTCGAGTCATGTAAATGAGCGTATGACGCATTTAAATGCGAAAAGATTAGGGCTAAAAGAAGATGTGCCATATATCAATACTGGGGTCTTGTTGATGAATTTAGAATTATTGCGTAAGCAATTAAATAAGCAAGATATTTTAAATTATGTGAATGCATATAAGAAAAATCTTGTACTTTTTGATCAAGATGTATTGACGGCATTATATGGAGATAAGACAAAACTAGTAGATTATCGTAAATATAATTTGAGTGAGAGAATGATGAATTTCTATAATCTAAGAAATCCAAGAAGTAGGATAGATCTTGATTGGGTGAAAAAGAATAGTGTTATCATACATTATTGCGGAAGAATGAAGCCTTGGAAAGGTAAATATATAGGATGTTTAGATTGTTTTTATAGGGAGTTGGAAAAATGAGAGATAGGTTTTCAAATCGTTTAGGATTTATTTTAATTAGCGCAGGATGCGCAATAGGAATTGGCAATGTTTGGCGCTTTCCATATATTGTAGGGCAATATGGAGGTGCTGCATTTGTCTTGATTTATTTATTTTTTCTAGTCATATTAGGATTGCCAGTTATGGTTATGGAGTATTCGGTAGGACGTGCCAGTCAAAAAAGTGCAGCCCTATCTTTTGATGTGTTAGAGCCAAAAGGGACAAAGTGGCATTTTATGAAGTATGTGGCAATGGCAGGAAATTACATACTGATGATGTTTTATACTTCGGTTTGTGGATGGTTGTTTTATTATTGCTACAAAATGTTGATGGGTGATTTTAATGGATTAAATGTGGGTCAAATTAATAATGAATTTGGTTTAATGTTGTCAAATCCCTTGATTCAAGTAGGTATGATGTTTCTAGTTGTTTGTATTGGTTTTTTCATTTGTTCAAAAGGCTTGCAGAATGGTGTGGAAAAAGTATCAAAGTATATGATGTTGTGTTTATTGGTGTTGATGCTTGTGCTAGCTGTTCGTTCACTCATTTTGCCAGGGGCTATGGAGGGCGTAAAGTTTTACTTGTTGCCTGATTTTTCAAAGATGCAAAATGTATCGGATGTCGTATTTGCGGCCATGGGCCAAGCTTTCTTTACTTTGAGTTTAGGTATTGGTGCTATTGCGATATTTGGAAGTTACATTGATAAAAGTAAGAAGTTAACATCTGAGGCCATTACGGTTGTGTGTTTAGATACATTTGTTGCATTGGTTGCAGGCTTCATCGTGATTCCTGCTTGTTTTGCGTATAATGTGGATCCTGGGCAAGGGCCTGGGTTGATTTTCCAGACATTACCTAATATCTTTGCGAATATGCAGTTTGGAAATATTTGGGGTGCTTTGTTCTTTTTGTTTTTGAGTTTTGCCGCATTAACTACAATTATTGCGGTATTTGAAAATATCATTACAATGACAATGGAATGGACAGGATGGTCTCATTCAAAAACAATCAAAGTAAGTTTTGTGCTTGTTTTTGTGTTATCTTTACCATGTGCATTAGGATTTAATGTATTGTCTTTTGTTCAACCTTTAGGTGCTGGTTCAACCATTCAAGATTTAGAAGATTTTATTGTATCGAATAATCTATTACCTTTAGGATCACTTTGCTATGTATTGTTTTGTACATCTAAATATGGATGGGGATTTAAAAACTTTTTAAAGGAAGCCAATTGCGGAGAGGGAATTTCTTTTCCTAAACAAGTTGGTTTCTATGTTTCATATATCATTCCTGTTATTATTTTGGTAATATTTATACAGGGATATATCTCTAAATTTTTGTAGGAGGAGCCATTATGATTAAAAAGAGAAAAGTAGTAATTGTTGGTGCAGGAAATGTAGGTGCAAGTACAGCTTTTTGTATGATCAATCAAGGAATTTGCGATGAAATTGTATTAATTGATATGAATACAGAAAGGGCTAAAGGTGAAACATTAGATATGATTCATAGTATTGCCTTTATGAATCGTAATATGGAAATTAAATTGGGAGATTATACAGACTGCAAAGATGCAGATGTTTTGGTTATTACCGCAAGTGCTCCAATGGGTAAGGAAAACGATCGTTTAGTGGCTTTAAAATCAAGCTCTAAGATTGTTACAAGTATTGTTTCGAGTGCTATAGAAAATGGATTTAATGGATTTATCGTAGTTGTTTCAAATCCAGTCGATATTATGACTTATGTGGCTTATAAGGTTTCTGGTTTACCAGCAAATCAAATCATTGGTTCAGGAACGTTATTAGATTCAGCTCGTTTACAATGTCATATTGCTGATTGTATTGATGTAGATCCAAAGAGTATTCATGCTTATGTTTTAGGTGAACATGGGGATAGTGAAATGATTCCATGGAGTACAGTTCGTGTGGGTGGTAAAGACATTTACCAAATCATTAAAGATAATCCAACACGCATGAATGAGGGGATGTTTGAAAGTATTCATGAAGCGGTAAAGAAAGATGGTTGGGAAATCTTCAATCGTAAAGGAAATACATGTTATGGTATTGCCGCAAGTACAACACGTATTGTTCGTGCATTGATGTTTAATGAATCCGTAGTACTTCCTATTTCTACGTATTTAGATGGTCAATATGGACAAGATGGTGTATTCACAAGTGTACCGGCTATTTTAGATGCGACAGGTGTCAAAGAGGTTGTTGAGATTGAAATGACAAAAGAAGAAAAAGAACAGTTTGATGCTTCTTGTAGTCATCTACAAAGTTTTTACAAGGAAGTTTAAGCTTCCTTTTCTTTTAGTAGTGTAGGAGGTGTTAGGGTTGGCACAAGGACAAAAGTTAATGACATCTGGATCGATTCCTAAACAGATGGTTTTCTTTGCGTTACCTATTTTATTAGGAAATTTATTTCAGCAATTATATAATACAGTGGATTCCTTAATTGTTGGAAACTTTTTGGGGAGTCAGGCACTTGCGGCGGTGAGTTCAAGTGGAAACATTATATTCTTGATGATTGGCTTCTTTAATGGGGTTGCGATTGGTGCAGGTGTAGTCATTTCGCGTTATTTTGGCGCAAGAGAAATAGAGCGTATGCAAAATGCGATTCATACAACGGTTGCGTTTGGATTGATTGTAAGTTTTATTATGACACTTATTGGTGTTTTCTTTACACCTACATTGCTTCGTTGGATGGGAACTCCAGATAGTGTGATGGCAGCTTCGGTAACTTATTTTAAAATATATTTTTTAGGTTCTTTTGGATCGATAATGTATAACTTTTTTGTAGGAATATTGCAGGCTGTAGGAGATAGTAAGCATTCGTTATATTATTTGATTGTATCAAGTGTAGTGAATATTGTCTTAGACTTATTCTTTATTGCGGTACTTAAGATGGGAGTTGGATCGGCTGCTTTAGCTACGATTATTTCGCAATATATTTCAGCAGGTCTTTGTCTCTATTTATTGTTGACGACAAAGGGAACGCATCGTATTGTTCCTTCTAAAGTAAAAATTCATAAAGAGCTTTTAGGTGAGATTTTGAAGTATGGTTTGCCAAGTGGATTTCAGAATTCAATTATTGGTCTAGCGAATGTTGTAGTTCAATCGAATATCAACTCTTTTGGCGATATGGCGATGGCTGGATGTGGAGCTTATTCTAAGATTGAAGGATTTGCGTTCTTGCCGATTACCAGCTTTACAATGGCGCTTACAACGTTTGTCGGACAGAATTTAGGGGCTCGCCAATATGATCGTGTTTTAAAGGGTGCTAAGTTTGGTATGATTTGTTCGATGACTTTGGCAGAAATTATTGGTGTAATCATCTTTGTTTTTAGTCCTCAGTTTGTTGCAGCCTTTGACGCAACACCTGAAGTTATTCATTTTGGTACTTTGCGTGGACAAACGAGTGCTTTCTTCTTTTGTTTATTAGCGTATTCACATTGTGTGTCGGCTATTTTAAGAGGGGCTGGGAAGTCAATGGTTCCAATGATTGTAATGATGGTTTGTTGGTGTTTTGTGCGTGTTACAGGTCTTACAATCATGGGGGCTTTAGTGCATAATATTTGGTGTGTATATTGGATTTATCCAATTACTTGGTCTTTATCAAGTATCACGTTCTTTATTTATTATCATAGGGTAGATTGGCTTCATGCATAAATTTGACAACTGGATTTAATAAGTGATAGACTTATATCGAGGTAGATAATTATGAAATCAATGTTAGAAGAATTAAAAGATGTAAAAATTAAAAAACACACAGTTACATCTATTGAATATGATTGCAAGTCTGAAGAAAAAGAGGACGAAGTATTTGATCAGGTTCATAATATTGTCACAAATCATTTAGATGACTTCGCAAAAATCACTTTTGATGTGGAAGCGGATCACAAAGTAAAAGTAGAAATTAGTGAAAACTAGTTGGACCATTTTAAAAAATGGTCTTTTTTTTGTTTTTGTATAGTTTCGATAATTATATATTTGATACAATGAGTACAAGAAAGATATGTAGGTACTATAATATGATAATTAAGAAAATAACATCAAAACAAGATGGGTTAAAATTAGAGATTGCGATTATGGAGTGCAAGAATCCAAAAGGAATCGTACAGTTTTCGCATGGTATGGCCGAGCATAAAGAGCGTTATTTTGACTTTATGCGATATTTAAATGATCGTGGCTATATTTGTGTGATTCATGATCATAGAGGTCATGGAAGTAGCGTGAAATCAAAAAATGATTATGGATATTTCTATACTGAAAATGCGGATTATATTGTGGAGGATTTATTCCAGGTTACGGAATATGTACGTGAAATGTATCCTGGATTAGAGGTAACGTTATTTAGTCACAGTATGGGGACTTTAGTGGCTCGTTGTTACTTAAAGAAATATGATGCATATATTGATCAACTGATTTTGTGTGGTCCTCCTACTGAAAATTCGGCGGCAAGTCTAGGTTTGGCATTGGCAAAAATAATAAAGCCTTTCTATAAGGAGAAGAAAGGTAATGGCTTATTGAATAAGATGGCTTTTGCAGGATATGAATCGGGTAATCGTTGGTTGAGTAAATGTGTTGAGAATGTAGAGCAATATGAAGCAGATGAATTGTGTGGATTCTTATTTACAACGAATGGTTTTATTAACTTATTTCAATTGATGATCAAAGCTTTTGATAAAAAAGGATGGAATGTCACTAATGAAAACTTACATATATTTATGATTGCAGGTCAAGAAGATCCGGTCATTCAGGGTAAGGATAAATTTGAACAATTGAAACAATTTTTAATGGGTGTTGGATATAAGAATGTATCTAGTAAATTGTATCCGACTTTAAAACATGAAATCTTAAATGAAAAAGAGAATCAAATAATTTACGAGGATATATATGAATTTATAAAAAGTGCCAAGGATTAATCCTTGGCATTTTAGATACAAAAAAAACTCGCGCTTGCGAGTA
The DNA here is from genome assembly GCF_056804935.1 of Holdemanella sp. Taxonomy (NCBI): domain Bacteria; kingdom Bacillati; phylum Bacillota; class Erysipelotrichia; order Erysipelotrichales; family Erysipelotrichaceae; genus Holdemanella; species Holdemanella sp. The sequence continues at coordinate 15,472 of NZ_DBMEXE010000010.1, forward strand.
GATTTTTACATGGAGCAGGTGATGAGAATCGAACTCACGTAGTCAGCTTGGAAGGCTGAAGTTCTACCATTGAACTACACCTGCAAATATAAGTGGTGACCCGTGGGCGATTCGAACGCCCGACCCTTTGATTAAAAGTCAAATGCTCTACCAACTGAGCTAACGGGTCACAAGTGGTGCCGACTATAGGAATTGAACCCACAACCTACTGATTACAAGTCAGTTGCTCTACCAATTGAGCTAAGTCGGCATTTAAATGGTGGAGGTTAACGGACTCGAACCGCTGACCCTCTGCTTGTAAGGCAGATGCTCTCCCAACTGAGCTAAACCTCCGTAAGTGCCTATTTATAATAGCACCGAGTTAAAATAAATGCAAGCACTTTTTGTAAAAATTATTTGAATTTTTATTTTACTAAGAATCAAGGCTAAAATAATAGACAAAATCACAATGATCAATGTTTCTTTTGTTCCTTTATATAGGACTACTACAAGGAATACATAGAGTAAAAAATTTAAAATGGTCGTACTGGATATTGTGTTATCTGTATACGTGAAGCATGTGCTAAATAGTATGGCTAAAAGAATGGTTGAAAGAATCCATCCTTTCGTATCTTGTCGATTGGCTGACCATACTAAATAACTAAATATTGTCCAAATTAAAGTGAATAGTATCCATGTTAGAAACATATCTTTTGGCATTGTGTGTGCAAGTATCGTTGAGAATAGTGAATAACTTACAAAGCAAACAATGTTGAATAGGGTTGTGTTTAACATAGATGTTTTTTCAGAATGTGAATAAAGTGCGATAATGCAGTTTGCGAAGATCCATAATGGTAAGTTTGATAACAATTTGGTTGGATCAAAATATACGATGAATGGCTTAATAAATTCTATAT
>NZ_DBMEXE010000010.1:16377-18745 GCF_056804935.1 Holdemanella sp.
GCAATACAGATTGTAAATAGCCATGTGTTATTGCTGTTTTTTCTTTTCATTATTTTTTAACCTTCTTTGAATAGATTGCTGCGATGGCTAAAAATAAGATACCTATATATAGGAATGTATAAGTCAGGTTATAGGTGAATATAAATAAGCAGATGGCTGCGATTAAATATAAGATTGATGATACGATATTTTTGTTCATAAAGGTCCTCCTAATGGAACAAATTATATCACACAAAAAGAAAAACTCCCATTGGGAGCTTTTGAAACAGCATTAAGAGAAAAGGGAATAGGATATGAATAAGTGTTCTGCTGTTTGCGGTTTAATGTTAAATGATTTTCCTTAAATTGAGCTTAATCTTCCATGCGGGACAAAAGAATCATTAATCCTGCAGAAACTGTATTGATTGGATCGTCTGTGACAAAGATTGGACATCCTATTGTGTTTTGTAGATAGGAAGGTAGTCCATTCAATAACATGGATCCACCACAACATATGATTCCGCGAGTTTTTACATCTTGCTGCATTGTGATTGGCAAGCTAGATAAAAATTGTAGAATCCAGTTGGCCCATTGTTGTACTAAGGGTGTTAGGATTCCAACTATTTGATTTTCGTTAATGATTGCGGATTTTAGTACATGACTATTTTGGTCCATGCCAACAACTTCAAGACTTTTGGGATTTTGCTGAATATTAACCTGTCCAATCTTACGCTTGATTTTTTCAACTTGCTTTGTTGATACATTCATGTTGTAGGATTTAAATAGCCAGTTTTTAATGGCGATGTTGATTGTACTTCCAGATACGTTGCAACGAGATTTTTTGATCATCTTGCCGTTTTGGAAGATTGCAATATCGCAGTTTGAAGAACCAATATTTAATACACAGCTAGCAACGGGTAAAAATAAATCGAGTTTTGCGCCAATAGCAGCAATCCAGATTTCTTGTTCAAAATAAACGCGGTAAGCACCTAAATCTTCAAGGTGTTCTTTCAATATGTCGCATGATTCTTTACTGAAACTAGTTGGATAGCTGACCAACAAAACTGTTTTTTGAAACATACGAAAAGCTTTGTGTTCATATAGTAGTTGTTCTAGGAGTATGTCTAGAACGTCAAAGTTAATTGGATTTTCACGTAAAGGAGATATTACTTTAATATTTGGATCCATGGATCCAATTAAATCCTTAGCGTCTTCGCCAATGCCTAAAACATGATTTTGCCCATCAAGCGCAACCATGCATGGTTCATTATATAGTAGACCATCTTCTTGTGTACAAAGCCGGATGTAGTTTGTACCCAAATCAATTCCCATTTGAATCATGTAACCCCTCCTAATATATGCCTATATTTTACACCAGGTTAAATTGTGATACAATATGCATGCATTCCTACATATATAAATGAACAAAATTGAAAAAATCCAAATACCGAATATAAAGGATACATCGCTTTTGGTGGTGCTGGACTCTATTGAGTTAGAAAAAACTTTAGGCTATCATGATTTATTTTTGTTATGGAGTCCAACGTTTCAAAAAGCAGGTATTCCTGTATATATTGTTTTTCCAGATGAGCCGAACCAATTGAAAGAGTATTGTCAGTATTATAATACATATATTCATTATGTTTCAGATTTTGAATTGATTAAACGATTGGATTGTATCCAAGAAAAGATTGTGTTTGGTAAAAAATATTCAGTGATTTTGTCAAAAATGTATGTTGTGCATAATGGATATTTGTTTGAGGAACAAAAAAGAATAAATAATAAAGCAATAAAAAAGCTTTATATAAAGGCTCTTGAATTAAAATTTGAAAATTTTATAAAAAAAATTAAAAATTCCGTTGACATCCCAAATATCCTTTGGTAATATAAATGAGCGCAAACGAGTTTGCGGCGAAAAAAAAACATGGAGGTTTAGCTCAGTTGGGAGAGCATCTGCCTTACAAGCAGAGGGTCAGCGGTTCGAGCCCGTTAACCTCCACCATGTTGATGGAGAAGTAGCGAAGTGGCTAAACGCGGCTGACTGTAACTCAGTTCCTTTTGGTTCGGCAGTTCGAATCTGTCCTTCTCCACCACTTATTGGGGTATAGCCAAGCGGTAAGGCACAGGACTTTGACTCCTGCATTTCCCTGGTTCGAATCCAGGTACCCCAGCCATTATTTGTTGCAGGTGTAGTTCAATGGTAGAACTTCAGCCTTCCAAGCTGACTACGTGAGTTCGATTCTCATCACCTGCTCCATTTATTTTAATCCCTTTGTATGGCAAGTTTTGGAGGTTTAGCTCAGTTGGGAGAGCATCTGCCTTACAAGCAGAGGGTCAGCGGTTCGAGTCCGTTAACCTCCACCATTTAAATGCCGACTTAGCTCAATTG
>NZ_DBMEXE010000011.1:0-18688 GCF_056804935.1 Holdemanella sp.
TCAATGTCATTAAGTTAAGAGATGACGAACCATCCAGATACTATTTTCTGGATGGTATTTTTATTTGAAGGCACGACGAAAATTGTAGTATTGCTACTACATTTTAAAAATTATATAATATTAGTTGTTAATCATATCGATAGTTAAAAGATACCGGTGATTTGGCTTTCATTTTCCGTTCATTCTGGCGATTAGGACGGATTGGCAGTATTTCTTTAGCTATCAGTGATTCAATATCAGGTGGATTCTTTCCACCTTTTTCTTTTAGGTAGTTACGTATTATATGAAAAGCACGTACATAATTTAATTGATACTCGTATTTTCTGTCTTTTTCTTTGATTTTTATATTATTACTTACTCTGCTGCAGAAATTATATAGAACCAGCTTTGCATAGATTTCCTGCTCTATAAACATTCTTTTCTTTGAATGCAATGTATTTAAATCTAGATGATATTTCAATTCACGATAACTTGTTTCAATCTCCCAACGAAGGTGGTACAGTTCTTTAATATCTTGTATATTGAATTCGGATTCATCTAAATTTGTAATAATACTTTCGTAGGTATCATCACTAATTTTGAAACGTACCACACGACATTCAAAATCAAAATAAGGGCTTCCGTCAAAAAAATCAAATCTCTGATTCTTAGGGACAAACTTATATATTTCAGGATGAGCTTTAATTTCATTCGTTTGTTTAATAGTTAGGGTACGGCGAACATGCATATCAAATTCTGCATTTGGAAAAGGACCAAAACTACGCAGTACGCTTGTTCTAGAATGAATATCCTTTACCCTGATCAAATACTTATGGTTCTTCATACCTACTTTCACAAAAGAATTGATAGATTCATAGCCTCTGTCCGCGATGAAAATAGCTTTAGGACCACCATATCTATCCACTATTTCATTGAATGCGCCATTTTCATTCATCACAGCATTTCCTTGAAGAACAATATCATCATAAGTGCATTCCAATAGATCGTAGCTTGTATTCAGGTGATAGGCGGAGAAAGGCTTATTCGAATTATTAGCTTTATAGAAAGTGGTTTTACTATCTTTGATAGCACTGCTGATAGGCAGAACAGAACCATCAACAGCAAGAAGTCGATAACCTTTGTGAAGCTTGATTCTCTGTGTTCGTTCATTGAACATATTGAATAATGTATGGAATGCATCAGGGCGAATCTTACTACGTGCTTGTACAAATGAAGAAGCTGTAGGTGTATCAAGTTTATATCCAAACAATTTAAACATTTCATCTTTTAAAGATCCAGACTCTAATAAAAGCACATTGAAAAGAGTACTTCCAAAAAGATGTTTTCTTTTCCGTGTAAAATCCTTATTTGAATCGACAACAAATAGAGAAGAAGAATCATTCATAGTTTTGATGCAGAATTTCAACTGCTTTTTTAACGATTTATAATTGTTCATAAGTACCTCCAAAAACATATACCTATAAACAATTGGCCTATTATCAGAAATGATAATAGGCCACACATTTCAATCTGTATGTCAACAAAAAAATTCAAATTTTCTATAAAAAAAGGAGCACATTTTTTGTGTTCCTCTTAAAAGATGTCATTTCTTAACTTAATGACATTGGGACTTCGGTCCTTTTTTTCTTTATGAAAATACCTTATAATACTTGTATGGAAAAACAAAATGATTTATTGATGGATTCAAGTATCCTCTATCGAAGTACACAGAAATATTATGATAAGATGCTGCAAGATTTGAATTTGAGTTATGCCCAGCTTCCCATCTTGATTGAAATCTATGAGAATGAAGGTATTTCCCTCCAACAAATTGTACAGGTTGGTGGATACGACAAGGGTACGGTCACAAAAAATGTTCAAAAATTGAATACGTTTGGTTATGTTTCCATCTTAACAAGTGCCAAAGATAAGCGTGTTAAAGAATTATATACGACGGCACTCACCAAAAAACATATATCTGAAATCTATGGGATTCGTAGAGACTGGTGGCATCACATTACACAAGATCTAACGGCAGAGCAGATTGAAGTTTTTTCTACGTTTTATCAGACTTTATCCAATCATGCCAGAAGCTATGCAGATTTGGAGCAGACCAATCTGCAGTTTTATAAATTAAAAAAATTATCTTTATCGGATTATGATTCACATTTGAGTTGTTCTTTATATACAGGGGGATGTAATTTAAAGTGTCCGTATTGTCATTCAAGAGATTTGGTGTATTTAAAAGAAAACATGTATCCGATCGTTACGGAAAAAATCAATGAATATTTAGAGAGTCATCGCAAAGATTTAGATGGCATTTATATATCGGGAGGAGAGCCTTTGATGCATGAGGGGGTTGTTTCCTTTCTACAGTATGCCAAGACTTTAAACTATAAAATTAAGATTCATACGAATGGTATGTTCTATGAACGTTTAAAAACAATCCTTGCACAAAAATTGGTAGATCATGTCAGTCTAGATATCAAAAATGCGCCGAGTGCCTATGCGAAAACGTGTGGGGTTGAGGATATGGATCTAAAGGATATTGAGAAGTCTTTAGATTTGTTGAAGCAATCGGCTGTACCATATGACATTTGTGTAACTTTGGTGGATGAATTGCATAATCAAGCAACGATAGAAGAATTAGGACAATGGATCCAAGGCGTGGATACAGTGATTTTACAGCCATTTGAAGATAGTGAAACGACCATTGATCATTCGTTGCATCGACCTAGTTTTGAAGTTGTTTTTAAATATAAAAAGATATTCGAAAAGTATGTTAAACATGTAAAGATAAGGGGGGATCAAGCATGATCGAAGTCGAAAAAAGAGATGGGTCCATAGTTGGTTTTGATCCGTCAAAAATCTTTTCGGCCATATCCAAAGCGTTTGATTCTTTACATATGGAAAAAGACGATGCGATTATCAACTTACTGGTACTTAGAGCCACGGCTGATTTTCAAACGAAGATCAAAGACAATCGCATTAGTGTAGAAATGATTCAGGATAGTGTTGAAAAAACGTTGTCAGAATCTGGCTATTATCCGGTCGCAAAGACATATATTTTATATCGTAAACAAAGAGAAAATGTACGTAAGATTCAATCGACGGCCAATGAATATATTCATTTAGTCAATTCGTATTTACACGATAATATTTCTTTGGAAGATGAAACCTCCATGGCAACGTATTCTGTGGGTGGTTTGATCTTATCCAATTCAGGTATGATCACTTCGAATTATTGGTTGAGTGAAGTGTATGATGCCCAAATTACCAACGCACATAAAAATGGGGATCTATATATTCATAATATCAACATGTTGACAGGATGCAGTGCAGGCTGGTCTTTAGAAGATCTCATTTTAAAAGGACTTCCTTCTGTGAATAAGATGATTTCATCCCTTCCTGCCAAGCATTTATCGACGTTATGTAACCAGATGGTCAACTTTCTAGGAATCATGCAGAATGAATGGGCCAGTGCCCAATCCTTAGCCCATTTTGATACGTTACTCGTACCTTTTATTCATCAGGACAAGCTATCTGTCAAGATGGTCAGTGATTGTCTAGAAAGCTTTATATATGGGATAAATATTCCTTCAAGGTGGGGTACCCAAGCTCCTTTTAGTCAGATTACTTTGGATTGGAATATTCCGCAAGAATTTATAAACAAAAAGGCAATTGTAGCCGGGTGTGAATGTGATTTTACATATGGAGATTGTCAAAAGGAAATGAAGATTCTTCATGATGCCTTATTTGAAGTTATCAATAAGGGAGATATTTCAGGTCGTGGTTTTCAATTTCCAATTATTGCCCTTTACTTAAATCCAGATTTTGATTGGATGCACGAAGAAGAGTTGTTTAAGGCTTGTGCCAAATATGGAACGCCTTATTTTTTGACAAAAGAAAAACAAGATGTGGAAGGATATTTTGGCTATAAACCTTTATGTGGAAGTATGGGGGTTGTGACATTAAACATAGTGCGCTTAGCGTATCTTTCAAGTAGTAAGGAAGATTTCTTTAAGCGTTTAGATAATTTAAGTGATGTGGCCCTTCGTTCTTTTGAAGTCAAGCGACAAGTGTTAAATCAATTGTTGGAGGCCGGCTTATATCCATATACCAAGGCCTATATATCGGATTTTAATGATTACTATGGTACTTTAGGTATTGTGGGTATGAATGAGGCTTGTTTGAATGCAAAATGGTTAAAGAAGGATTTGATGGATCCAAATGCACAAGCATTTTCCATGGAAGTGTTAGAGTTTTTAAATCACAAACTTTTAAATCAAAGTCAAAAAGTTAATTTAGAGGCTACACCAGCAGAAAGTGTATGTACGCATTTTGCCCAAATTGATAAGGAATTGTATCCAGAAATTCAAAGTCATGGATATTATACGAATTCAACGCATTTAGACGTCGCCAGTACGGATGATGTCTTTGAAGCTTTACATATACAACAAGATTTTCAAAATCAATATAGTGGAGCCACTTCATTTCCAGTCTTCATTGATCATGGGATAGCGGATTGGAAAATGGTTGCCCTACTTGTGAAGACCATATATGAAAACTACGATGTGCCTGTATTCACAATTACGCCAACATATTCGGTTTGCGAAGAACATGGCTATCTATTGGGTCATCAAGATATTTGTCCGAAATGTTTGAAATCAACCGAGATCTATTCTCGTGTTTCAGGATATTATCGAAACTTAGAGGATTGGAATGAGGGCAAACAAAAAGAGTTTTCAAGAAGAAAGACATATTCGATTTAAGGAGGGGGATTATGCGAGAAACAATCGGTTTTATTGGAGCTGGAAATATGGGTAAAGCTATGATTGAAGGAATCTGTCAGAACCATATATTTAATACAGTTTGGGTGTGTGATCATCACCAGGAAAATTTAGATGTACTACATGAAAAGTATGGAGTCAAAACGAGTTTAAGTGAAATAGAAGTAGCACAAAATAGTGATGTATTGGTGTTGAGTGTGAAGCCAAAGCATTATCCAAAGTTGATTGAAACAATCAAGGACAGTGTCAAATCCGATGTGATTATTGTGGATATTGCGGCAGGTGTAACCATTTTAGATGTGAAGACATACTTTGGCAAAGATATAAAGGTGATTAAGGCAATGCCGAATACGCCTGCATTGGTATTATCTGCGATGAGTGCCATTTCGTTTGATGATTTGGTTACTGAAGAAGATAAAGTTTGTGTTCAGTCTATCTTTAATAGTTTTGGCAAATGTGAAGTTGTCGAAGAAACCATGATGGATGCCGTGACCAGTGTAAGTGGTTCAAGTCCTGCCTATGTATTTATGTTTATTGAAGCGATGGCAGATGCAGCTGTGGCACAAGGCTTACCTCGAAATAAGGCGTATACATTTGCGGCACAAGCCGTACTGGGAAGTGCAAAGATGGTCTTAGAAACAGGTATGCATCCAGGTACCTTAAAAGATATGGTTTGTTCACCTGGTGGAACAACGATTGATGCAGTGTGTGAACTTGAAAGAACAGGCTTTAGAGCGAGTGTTGAATCGGCTATGCGTATTTGTGGTGAAAAATCAAAGAAAATGACGGAGGGAAAATAGATATGAAAAATATTTGTATCGGATTGTTTGAAGGAGAGACTTTACCGGAAAGTTTAGCGGCTTTTAAAGATGTAAAGCTTGATTTAGAGTTTGGTAAGGTGACTACAATCTATACTTTAAATCAATTGGATTGTGAAAAAATCGTAGTCGTTGGTTTAGGTGATGGTAAAAAGAATATCAAGGAAGCTTTTAGTAAAGTAGAGGCGGATGACTATTTAGTATATGTCAATGAAAACACGGCGTATGCGGCTGGTTTTGGACTTTTGTATGGAGCGTATAGTTATAAAGAGATGAAGGTGTATGATTTAGAGAGCGATGGTTTTAAAGATGAATTTGAAAAAGGTAAAACAGTAGCTCGTATTGTAAATCATGCGCGTGAAATGAGTGATATGCCCGCAAACTTTTTAACACCAGATCATTTGGTGGATGAAGCGAAGATGGTGGCTGAAAAGTATGGTATGGAAATTGAAGTATTAGCACAAGACGATTTAGAAGAAATTGGTGCTGGTGCTCTTTTAGCTGTAAATCAAGGCTCCGACAGACCATGTTTTATGGTGGTTATTCGTTATGATGGTGGTAAGGAAGACGAAGACTATACCGCACTTGTTGGTAAGGGTCTTACATATGACGCGGGTGGCTACAATATCAAGTCAAATATGCATGGTATGAAGTATGATATGTGTGGGGCTGCCAATATGCTTTGTGCATTGGAGTTACTTGCTGAATTAAAAATAGAAAAGAATATTGTGTGTGTTTTACCAATTACTGAAAATAAAATCAATGGTCATGGCTTTGTCGATGGGGATGTGATCACAAGTTTAAGTGGTAAGACAATTGAAGTCACAAATACGGATGCCGAAGGAAGATTAATTTTGGCGGATGCCTTGACAATGGCTCAAAAATTAGGTGCTACACGCGTCATTGATATGGCGACTTTAACGGGGGCTTGTGTACGTGCTTTAGGTAGTACATATACTGGAATCTTTAGTAATGATGATAGTTTCTATTTGCCTTTTTTAGGGGCTTCAAAAGCTACAAAAGAACAGATTTGGCGTTTACCTGTAGATGAATATTTCCATTCAGAATTAAAGTGTTCTAAGGTAGCGGATATTATCAATTCAAAGACTTTGGGTGGAAATGCAAGCCTAGCAGCGGCTTTCTTAGAAGAATTTATTGAGGAAGGTACTCAGTGGATTCACTTGGATATTGCAGGAACGAGTGATAAGGATGAAGTGGCTACAGGTGTTATGATTGAGACAATTGTTCATTTTCTTGAAAATGAATGTAAATAAATGTAACGTGTTGAAATAATTTACAGAACGTGGTATTATCATACGTGTTTAGAAAAGAGGACAAATTTATGGAAGTACAATTTGTAGAAAGTAAAAACTTAAAAGAAAAACCAACTGGAGCTTTAGGCTTTGGTAAATATTACACAGACTATATGTTTGTGATGGATTGGGATGCTGGTCAAGAATGGCATGATGCCAGAGTCGTACCTTATGGACCATTAGAATTTGATCCAGCAAGTATGGTATTGCACTATGCACAGGAAACATTTGAAGGTATGAAGGCCTATCGTACTAAGGATGGTAAGGTTCAATTGTTTAGACCTGAAATGAATGCGAAGCGTTTTGCGAACTCCAATAAACGTTTGAGTATGCCTACTTTACCTGTAGATATGTTTGTAGATGCTGTAAAAACAATTGTGAAGTATTCAGAAGACTGGATTCCAACAGGTGAGGGTGAATCTTTATATATTCGTCCATTTATGTTTGCGACTGAAGCTGCGATTGGTGTACATGCGGCAAGTCATTATAAATTTATGATTATTTGTTCGCCTGTTGGTGCTTATTATGCAGAAGGCGTGAACCCAGTTAAGATCTATGTTGAAGATGAATATGTTCGTGCTACTAAAGGTGGTACAGGATTTACTAAATGTGGAGGAAACTATGCAGGTAGTTTAGCTGCTCAAGTAAAAGCTGAAGAATTAGGTTATTCTCAAGTTCTATGGTTGGATGGAGTTCACCGTAAATATATTGAAGAAGTTGGTTCAATGAACGTTATGTTTGAAATTGATAATAAGATTGTGACAGCTCCATGTGAAGGTACAGTACTTCCTGGTGTTACTCGTGATTCTATTTTACATATCTTGAAAGACTGGGGATATGAAATCGAAGAAAGACATTTGTCTGTGGATGAATTGATGGAAGCAGGTCACAATGGTAAGCTACAAGAAGCTTGGGGAACAGGTACAGCTGCCGTAATTAGTCCAATTGGAGAATTGTACTATAAAGGTGATAAAGTTACTGTTTCTGATTTTAAAACGGGTGAATTAACACAAAAGTTATATGATACATTAACAGGTATTCAATGGGGTACAATTGCAGATCCTTATGGATGGACTGTTGTTGTTGACTAATTAAAGGAAGGTGTACGATGTACATCTTCCTTTTTGCGTGTATAAATAAAGTAGAGATGGTCTTTCTCTACTTTGTTTCATAGCTTTTAAGTGTGTATTCAGTATGCATCTTATAGATGATGCATTGAATAACATTATCCATTAATTCTTGTTCGGAATTGGCGTTTTCAAATAGGATTGTATTTCGGTTGTTTTTAAAAACGTCATTTAATGAATCTTCAAATCGAGATATAAATAAGTCATAGGCTTGTTCGATGGTTGAATCTTTCATATTAGTATAAATATGAAGTAAAGATGTGATTTGTTGCATGGAATAACATCTTTTTAGGATGGTTAAAACTAAAAAGTAGGCTAAATGACTTTTTGTGTAGTGTTTTTTGACGGGTGGATGGACAATACCGGTTTTGACATAGTTGTTGATCATGGCTTTGGTGATGAACTTTTCATCATAGAAATAAGTATCTTTTAATTTCTCATTGATGTAGGTGATCACTTGGTCCATATATAGGTCAATTTCGGGTAGTTCGGTCCACTTTGGAAATGTATAATTTTTCATGATTTGATTGTAACATAAAATAAATTGTTACACAATCTAGAAATTAATACTAGATGTATTGACTTCTTGTGACATCTATATTATTGTTTATCTAAAGAGAGGTAAAAAAAGAATGATTCATATTATTTCTGATTCATCGACATTGTATTCGATTGAATCGGCAAAGAAAAAAGGGTTGTCGATTGTTCCTTTGAATATTTCTGTGGATTCACAAACATATCGAGATTTTGAGGATATCACAAGTACACAATTATTAACGATGATTGAAGAGCACAAGATTCCTAAAACTTCACAGCCAAGTCTTGGAGAAAAGATTGATTTATATAATGAACTTTCTAAAAATGGTGATGAAGTGATTGATATTGCGATGGCTTCTGGTTTAAGTGGAACGTACCAGACGGCTATGATGGCAAAGGATTCTTGTGACAATCCCGACTTAGTACATGTCATAGATTCGCAGACGTTGTGTGGGCCACATCGTTTGATGGTGGATACGGCTTTAGAGATGGCAAATAATGGGGCAAGTGCCAAGGATATCGTAAAGATGATTGTACAAAGTCGTATGCAGGAAGAGTCGTATTTGGTTCCTGTTGATTTTCAATTCTTAGTTCGTGGTGGAAGAATCAAAGGGTTAGCTGCTACATTGGGTGGTGCATTAAAATTGATTCCAATTTTGAAAAAAGGCGTTGATGGCATAGGCTTAGATAAGTTTGGCGTGAGTCGTACGTATAAAAAGGCTGTCAATATGGTTGTTGAAGATTTTAAAAATAATGGTTTTGATTCCAATTATACATTTTATATTTCACATGCCTTTAATGAAGATTTGGCAATGATGTTTGAAAAGAAAATCAACGAAACATTTGAAGGTGTAAAAGTTGTGATTTATCCTTTATCTCCTGCATTTATTACGCAGGGTGGACCTGGATGCGTTGCCGTACAGGCAATTAAAATGGCTTAGGAAATTTTCCTAAGCCATATTTTTTTTCATTTCTTACCTTAGAATACCATTTGACCAAAGTAAGCCACAAAACTCATGATGATGATAAAACCAACACCATAAGGCAAGATCATGGATAATAATTTAGAATCTTGACCTTGTCTATCGACACTGCTTAATGCGATGGCGATAGATTGTGGTGACAACATTTTACCGGCTGCCACACCCAAAGAGTTTAGTGCGACAATCCAATATGGATTGGCATTCAAGCTTTGGGCTGCGCTTTCTTGTACGGCACCAAATAATACGCCTGAACTTGTACCTGAACCCGTCACAAATGTTCCTAGACAGCCGATCCATGGGGCAAAGAATGGATAGAAGCTTCCTGTAACCGCAATGGCGAAAGATGCGATACTCGCAATCATACCTGCATATCCCATGATTTTAGCACATCCAAGTACACATAGCATGGTAATAATGGTTTGCGACATCTGTTTGATTGTGGCAATAAATACCACTTTGAAATCTCTAAATGTAGCTTTTTGAATCAAGCCACCCAAAATAGCTGATAAGAAGATCCATACACCTGGTGTGTTGATCCAAGTAAATGTCATTGTGCTAGGATTGTCTCCTGTATAAATAATGGCAGTTGATGCGAATTGTGACAAGTATGTATGGATTGGAGCTACTAATTTTGAAGTCGATAATAAGAAGATAAAGATAAAAATAAATGGTGACCAGGCCGTTAATGCCTTTTTAACCGTAATTTTTTCGTGTGCTTCTAACTTCATTTCGTATTCAGAATTTGGTTTTACTCTTGAACCCAAAAGAATGGTACATAATAATGAACAAACGCTTCCTACCACAACACATAATTCAGAACCTACAAATTTTGCAACAATCATTTGTGGAATTAGAAAGCTTAATCCAGAAACGAAAGTAAGTGCTGTAACGCCTTTTAATGCTTTAAATCCTTTTCCTGTGACCATAACGATCAAGAATGGACATAATAACATAAATGGAGCTAATTGAAGGGTTTGTGTAAATGCAAGCTGAGCATTTTCAAGACCAACTAAATTAGCCAAAGTGACCGTTGGAATACCAATGGAACCAAATGGAGTTGGAACTCCGTTGGCAATTAGACAAACTAAACAAGAGAACAATGGATCAAAGCCTAAAGCTACAAGCATACTTGCAGGAATGGCAATGGCAGTACCAAAGCCGGCCATACCTTCCATAAATCCACCAAAGCACCATGCGACAAGTAAGACAAGAATTCGTTTGTCGCTTGAAACGCTAGTAATCATTTGTTTAATGATTTCCATACCACGAGTTCGTAAAGATAAGTTATAAGTAAATACGGCTGCGATAATTACAACAATAATAGGCCATAGTGCCATTAAGAAGCCTTCACAAGCAGCCATCATTGTATTTAGAAAACTTTGTTGCCAAATCGCAACGGATAATAGTACAGAAATAATTAAAGAACCAAAGGCCGCTTTATATGTGGGCCATCCAAGTACGGTTAGCGCAAATATTAGCCACAAAATGGGACAAAGCCCCAAAATAAAATATAGAAAACTCATATCATCTCTCCCTTATGCGTGTTGATTATATCAAAGTGAGATAGTTTGTCAAAACAAAAACGCTAAAAATAGGCATGTAAGCGTATGCAAGTAACGATTGTGGGTTATATTTGTGGTCAACAAAAAATTCAAAAACAAATTTGATTATTTTATGGCGTTTTTAGGTTAAATGATGTATTATAGTGGTACAAAGTAGCATATTGTGTCATAGAGTGGGGGTGAAGACACATGTTCATGGGGGAATACGCGCATAACATAGATCGTAAGGGGCGATTGATTATGCCAGCTAAGTTTCGTGAGGAACTAGGTGAACATGTTGTCGTAAACCGAGGACTTGATGGATGCCTGTATGTATATACGGTAGAGCAGTGGCAGCAAGTGTATCAAAAGCTATCAACTTTGCCTTCGACAAATAAAGATGCGCGTATGTACCAGCGTATGATGTTGTCTAAAGCAGCAGAATGTGAAATGGATAGTCAGGGGCGAATTTTAATTCCATCCTCTTTAATCGCCTTGGCTGGTCTTGAAAAAGAATGTTTGATTATAGGTGTCGCCAACCATTTGGAAATTTGGTCTAAAGATCGTTGGGAAGCTTTGGAAGAAGAGCAAAGTGCATCTTTTGAAGAAGCAGCGGAACACTTATCAGAAATTATGGGGTAGTAATGAATGGAACATATTAGTGTATTATTGAATGAATCGATTGACATGCTACAAATAAAAGAAGATGGGATCTATGTAGATTGCACTCTAGGTCGAGGGGGGCATAGTAGTGAAATCTTGAAACGTTTAACAAGCGGACATTTATATGCGTTTGATTGTGATCAAAATGCGATTGATGAAAGTACACCTCGTTTGCAAGCAATAGGGGATAATTTCACTTTGATTCATTCTCCATTTGAGAATTTAAAGAGTGAACTTGCCAAGCGTGGTGTTGATTTCGTTGATGGAATCTTTATGGATCTAGGTGTATCGAGTCCACAATTTGATGATGGCCAAAGGGGGTTTAGCTATCGTTTGAATGCGCGTCTAGATATGCGTATGGACCAGTCACAAGAATTAGATGCCTATGCAGTAGTAAATACGTATGACAAAGAGGATTTGATTCGTATTTTAAAACGTTATGGTGAAGAGCCATTTGCGGTAAAGATTGCCAATAAAATCTGTAGTGCTCGAGAAAATGCACCAATTGAAACTACATTTGAATTGGTGGATGTGATTAAATCAGCCCTTCCAGCTGCGGTATTAAGAAAGAAGGGGCATCCGGCAAAGCAGACGTTTCAGGCAATTCGTATTGAAGTAAATCATGAATTAGAGCAGTTAGAAACCGTATTGCATGATGGCTTAACTTTATTGAAGCCACATGGAATTATGGCGGTAATCACATTTCATTCTTTAGAGGATCGAATTGTGAAAGAGATTTTTAAAGAGGTGGCCGTTGCCAAAAAGGTAAATAAGCGGTTGCCACAAGTGGGGACAGAAAATTTAGAATATCAGCTGGTGAATCGAAAACCGGTTTTAGCAAGTAGTGAAGAATTAGAGAATAATAATCGTGCACACAGTGCCAAATTAAGAGGGATAGAGAAGAAAGGATGATGCATATGCAAAGAAGTTTTAGATTAACAAGAGTACTTGTCTTAACTTTATTTGTGTTGTCTGCGGTCTTCTACTTCGTATCAAAAACATATGTAAATTCAATGAATATTTCACTTTCTGTAGAAGAGTCGCAATTGAGTGATGAAATTGCACAGAAAGAACAAACTGTTGAAGAGCTCCAGAATGAAGTCAATACATTACAGGAAAAGGGCAGACTGTTAGGAATGCTTGACAATCAGGTCTCTGATCATGAAAATAATATATATGTAATGAATGACTAGATGGAGTGGTGATGTATAATGTCAGTTCGCAAAAGTAATAGAGAACTGTTAAAAATGATTAGTCGAATGACATTAATTGGAACATTAGTAGTAGCTAATGTTCTTTTCACTATGGTGAGCCATAAGCATATATGGTCCCAAAAAAGTGCGTTGGATCCAAGAATTGCGTCAAGTATTGTGGAAAAAGCAGTTACAGCTAAGCGTGGAACAATCTATGATCGAAATCATACGGTGATAGCCCAACAAACACAGGCATATACTATCGTTGCCTATTTGGATAAGGGGGTTGTGGATGTCAATGGGAATCCCAATTATGTCAAGAATATTTCATCAACAGCTAAAAAACTAAAGAGTGTTTTGGGTGAGGATGTCAATGAAAAGTCGTTAGTCAAAATTATGAAGTCGGCTAAAAAGGCGGGTAAGTCGCAGACAGAACTTGGTTCGGGGACGAAGCGTATTAAAAAGTCGTTGATGAAAGAAATCAAAAAATTAAAGATTCCTGGTATTGGCTTTATTGATGCGGTATCTCGTTATTATCCGGCTACGCCATATTCTTCAAATTTAATTGGGTTTGCGGCGTATGATGAAGATAAACAATCGATTGAGGGTAAGCTAGGTTTAGAGCTTTCTTTAAATGCGTTATTAAAGGGAAAAAACGGAAAAGAACAATATCAACAGACAGTGGATGGATCGAAGCTTCCGGGTACGACAAAAGTGATTGAACAAGCGAAGAATGGTAAGGATGTCGTTTTGACTTTAGATTCGGAATTGCAGTCAACCGTAGAAACGCAATTGCGCTCGACTATGGAAAATGAGAATGCCAAATCGGCATGGTGCATTGTGATGGAAGTGGATACGGGTAAAGTCTTGGCTTGGGCAAGTTATCCTACGTTTGATCAAAATGAACATAAGGAAATTCCAAGCTATCAAGATGCGATTAGCACTAGTACGTATGAGCCTGGATCTGTTATGAAACCATTTACGTATGCGACAGCCATCGATACCAATGTGTATCCATACAATAAGACGTATGTGTCATATCAATTCTGGTATGATTACGATGTAAATACAGGTAAGATTACGCGTTTGCCTATTGGAACCAATTCACCATATCCATATATTGCGGATGCCTTGGATGAAAACTTTGGTACGATTTCGTTTGATCAAGGTTTAGCGTATTCGAGTAACGTAGCCATTTGTGAGTTATTGGCAAATTATATTAATTATTCGCAATACAGTAAGTATTTGGATGCGTTTGGCTTCTTTCAAAAAGTGGATACGCCCTATGTGGATCAGTCTTTGGGTGTTAAAAATATTGGTCTTCCTACAGATTACTTATCGACTGGATTTGGACAGGCAAGTTCAATTACGGTGTTGCAGTTGTGCCAAGCCTATACAGCTATTTTTAATGATGGTACGATGGTACGTCCGTATGTGATTGATTCGATTGTGGATAGTGATACGGGTAAAGTGGAGAAGAAGTATAAGAAAAAAGCTGTGGGTACACCGATTACTAGTACAACGGCTAAAGAAGTGCAGGAATTGATGTCGCATGTTACGGATGATGGGGCGAGTGGTGCGCGCTTTAAAGTGGATGGTGTGGATCTTTTGATGAAAACAGGAACAGGTCAAATCTATAATACGGATTTGGGTAAGTATGATTCGGATTATCATACTTTAAGTATTATGGCGGCAGCGCCAGCCAATGATCCAAAGATTATGGTGTATTATGGCTTGGTTTCGCCAAACATTACATCGTATTCGGCAGAACCTTTTAAAAAGATTGTGCGGGATACGTTGCAGACATGTGGTATTTCAACAACACCAACAAATGATACACAAGAGTCGTATGAGGCTTGGGAAAGTTATGAAATGCCTAGTTTAGTGAATCATACGATTGATTATGCGCATGAGAAGATGAAAGATAAAAAGGTACATTTAGAAGTGATTGGGGATGGTTCAAGTGTGATTGAACAATATCCTGATGCATCGGTAACTATCAATTCGAATGATCGTGTCTTTGTGTTGACCAATGGAAATAAGATTACAATGCCAAATATGTCGGGTTGGACAAGGAAGGATTTAACGGTTTTCTGGCAACTTACGGGCATTAGTATTAAGACGAGTGGTTATGGTAAGGTAACAAGTCAAAATGTAGAAGAGGGGACAACGATTTCTACGGACACAAAAATTGAGGTAAATTTAGAGTAAAAGAGCGAAAGCTCTTTTTTCTTTGGCATACAAAAAATGGTGAATTTGGTTTTCAAGTTGACAAATGTCATTTGGGTTGGGTAAAATTAATTATGAGTGAAAGAGGAGAGAGTAAAATGAATGATTCACAAAAAATGAAGTGGTACACACTTGCGTTTATGTGTTTTTCAACTCTATGGGGTTTTGGAAACGTATTAAACGGATTTATGTACTTCAACGGAATTCAAGTTATCTTTTCTTGGATTTTGATGTTTGCGTTGTACTTCGTTCCTTATGCATTAATGGTAGGTGAACTTGGTTCTGCATTCAAAAATTCAGGTGGAGGTGTAAGTTCTTGGATTCACGAAACAACAGGTCCTAAAGCTGCATACTATGCAGGTTGGACGTATTGGGCATGTCACATTACGTACATTGCTTCTAAGGGTTCTGGTGGTTTGAAAGCATTAAGCTGGATGATTTTCCAAAACTCAGAAACTTATGCATCTTTTAACACAAAAGCTGTTCAGTTTGCGACTTTAGCTGTTTTATTACTATTTAGTTATGTCGCAAGTCGTGGTTTAAACCCTTTAAAGAAAATGGCTACAATTGCTGGGTCTAGTATGTTCGTTATGAGTATTCTTTATATCGTAATGATGTTCGCGGCTCCAGCTATCAATCCAAATGGTGGATATTTAGCTATGGATTTCAGTTTCAAAAACTTGATTCCAACTTTTGACTGGAAATATTTCAGTTCATTATCAATCTTAGTATTTGCGGTTGGTGGATGTGAAAAGATTTCACCTTATGTAAATAAAGTTGAAGATCCTAGTAGAGGATTCCCTAAGAGTATGATTTTTGCGGCTATCATGGTTATCATTTGTGCTATTTTTGGTACAATCGCAATGGGTATGATGTTTGATCCAGCTGTAATCGATGCTAACTTTGACTCATACAATGCGAATGGTTCTTATTGGGCATTCCAAAGATTAGGTGAATACTATGGTATGGGTAACGTATTGATGATTGTTTATGCAGCTTGTAACTGTATTGGACAATTCTCTACATTAGTCATTAGTATTGATGCGCCTTTGAGAATGTTATTAGATAACGAAGATGCTCGTCAATATATCCCAACTAAGTTATTGCACAAGAATGATGCAGGTGCATATTCAAATGGTATCATCATGGTTGATATTCTTGCCGGTGCAATCATCTTGGCTCAGGCTTTAGTTCCAAATGCAGATACAGTACTTCGTCAGTTGACTCAGTTAAACTCAGTAACAATGCCAATGCGTTACTTGTGGGTATTCTTTGCTTATGTGATGTTGCGTAAGAAAACAGATATTTTCCACCGTGACTATAAATTTGTGAACAACAACACAGTCGCAATCGTATTTGGTGCTTGGTGCTTTATATTAACGGCTGCTTGCTGCTTACTTGGTATGTATAAAGCAGGGGATATGTATACTACAGTCTTAAATATTATCACTCCAGTTGTATTAACAGCTTTAGGATTGATTTTACCAGCAATCAAGAAAAAAGAGGCAAAAAATTAATTTTGCCTTTTCTTCTTATTTGTGGATAATTATAGTCGAGGAGATGTTTAATCATGAATACAATCGAAATTTCAAATGAATTAATTCAATTTATTGAATCAAGTCCTAGTATGTTTCATTCCATCAAAACGATTCGTACATATTTAGATGAGGCTGGATTCACGTATCTTCCTGAGTCTAAAGCTTGGGATGTTAAAGCGGGTGGAAAATATTATACAATTCGTAACCACTCCAGTTTAATTGCGTTTAAGGTTGGTAATGATATGGATTCTTATCATTTCCAAATGTGTGCAAGTCACTCGGATTCACCGACATACAAAGTTAAAAATGTGCCTGAGCTTGCGGGTCCCAATGAATATTTGCGTTTAGACGTTGAAGCTTATGGTGGTATGATCGACAACACTTGGTTTGATCGTCCATTAACGGTTGCGGGTCGTGTACTTGTCCGTAATGGTTCTAAGATTGAATCCAAATTATTATATATCGACAAAGATATCTTAATAATTCCAAATGTGGCTATCCACTTCAATCGTGAGGTCAATAATGGTTATAAATATAATCGTCAGATTGATTTGTGCCCTATGTTTTCTTGTGGAGCCCTTAAGAAGGGTGCTTTTGACAAGATGGTTGCGGATGAATTGGGTGTTAAGGCTGAAGATATCTTAGGTAAAGACTTATTCTTAGTGAATCGTCAAAAAGGTTTAGTTTGGGGATTGGAAAATGAATTCGTTTCAAGTCCTAAATTGGATGACTTACAATGTGCATTCGTTTCATTAAAGGCATTTATTGAGGCTGAAAATGAAAAGAGTGTCAATGTATATTGTTGCTTCGATAATGAAGAAGTGGGTTCAAACACAAAACAGGGTGCGATGTCTACATTCTTGAAAGATGTATTACACCGTATCAATGCGGGTTTAGGAAAAACGGAGGATGAATATTATCAGGCTATCGCGAAGACTTTCTTAGTAAGTTGTGATAATGCGCATGCTCTACATCCAAATCATGCAGAAAAGACAGATGCCGTAAACTTTGTCACAATGAATGGTGGTATTGTCATTAAGGAAAGTGCAAACCAGAAATATACAACAGATGCATTTAGTCGTGCCTTATTTACAGGTGTATGTCAGAATGTGAATGTGCCAGTACAAAGCTTTGCGAATCGTAGTGATGTAGTGGGTGGTTCAACTTTGGGTAACTTATCCAATACGCAGGTAAGTGTTCATGCGGTAGACTTTGGTTTGGCTCAGCTTGCGATGCATTCTTGTTTTGAAACTGCAGGTGTTAAGGATACTGAATATGCGATTGTCGCATTGAAGGAATTCTATGAAACAAATGTGCAGATTGAAGAAGCTGAATCTGTATGTCTAGAGAAGTAATCATTCAAAGAATAGAAAAGTCGGATTTAATCGATGCGAAAAAGGAATTGATGATCAATCTAGTGAATTCAAAAAAAGAAAATGATTTTGATAAGAAAGTGGATCGTTTGTATCGTCAGTTTTCTAAGAGTTCTACGTTTAAAAAACATGCCGAAAAAATGGTGGTTCGTGATGATGAAAAACTAAAGATTTGTAACATGATGCTTGTGATGAGTGTGACATTGACTTTGTTCTTTTTAAAGGCGGTCTTGTTTTCAAGTTATGTTGTGAACTTTAGTGTGGATGCCATTGTCGGCTGTGCAGCACTTGTATTTTCATTGATCAATGTACGTACAAAGTATCGAACGCTTCAGCGGTATGATTTAGTTCGTGACTTTGTCTATTTGGATGTTTTATCTTTAATTTTATGTATATTATTTAAAATGTTCTTTCCTGTACAAGTTGATTTTTCATTGATTATTTTATTGGTGGATTATTATTTGTGTAAGAAAAGATTTAAGGAAAAGGCATTTCAAAAATTAGGGCGCAATAAATTTGGATGGGGTTAGGTGAATTTGCTCTCCAAGAATTTAAGGGGCGGCATATACCCCAAAACGTTTTATAGCTGATATTGGGCTCAGAC
>NZ_DBMEXE010000012.1:0-18284 GCF_056804935.1 Holdemanella sp.
GGTGTTCGAAATAAAGATATATGTCCAGAAGTCAATTTATATAAGACGTTGTATGAGTGTTGATTTTAGCTTTATATCCTAATTTATTAAATGTGTCTTTTTATGAAACAAATTGTGCAATTTATTGAAGATAATAATATTTCAGAGGAAGAAGTTGCCAAAGCAGCCCATATGTCTTTGCGTAATTTTAGAAGGCAAATTCATTCCGAGGATCGTACGCAAACGCGTATTGTGCTTATTCTTGCAGATTATAATCATCAGTCCATTGATTCGATTTTCTTTGATCAAATGTATAATCAGCCCATTAATTTAGAAGGCTTAACATGGAATCAGGTTCAAGATATTATGAAATTGATTCATCCCGAACTATTTACAGATATTAAAAGAAGTTCGAAATTTAAGAATTTTGAATACAATTTAAAAAATGATATGGGTGATCGTATGCGTTTTATACGGGAAGTTGTTTTTTCGCTTTCGCAAACTCAATTTGGCAAATATATGGAAGTAACGAGAAATACTGCTAAGTATTGGGATGAGGGACAGATCAATGTGGATAAGATTTTAAAAATATCGCAAAGAACAAACATCAGCATGGACTTTATGATTCGTGATAATTATCCGTTGACTTTACAGACACAAGGTATGAGTGAGGCTTTATATTTGGCGGTTATGACAAATTGTGTATTGTATCGTTTGAGAAATATGAAACAGTAAAATTAATTTAACTTTAGAGCATGAAAAAAATGCTCTTTTTTCTTGCATAATTGAGGGTTTCCTATATAATAGATTTGTTCTTTTAATGAAACAAAAAGTTTAGTATAAAAAACAAGCAGGGGTGATTGAATGAAAATAGGCAAAAAACTAAAAGAGCTTCGAACCCAGAATGGGTTGACTTTGGAAGAACTTGCGAATCGTAGTGAATTAACGAAAGGCTTTTTATCACAGTTAGAGCGCGACTTAACAAGTCCAAACATTTCTGCATTGGAGAATATATTGGAAGCTTTAGGTACCAATTTGGCAGATTTCTTTCAATCAAGCAAGGAAGAGCAGATTGTTTTCCATACGCAGGATTTTTTTGTGAATGAACAAGATGATTTGGTTACGGAATATATTATTCCTAATGCTCAGAAGAATCAGATGGAACCTCTTTTATTGACTTTAAAACCGGGCGCAAAGTCACAGGAAGTCAAGGCTCATGAGGGAGAGGAATTTGGCTATATTTTAAAGGGTAGTGTTGTTTTAGTTGTTGGTAATAAAAGGTTAAAAGTTAAATCAAAAGAAACCTTCTATATTACAGGTAAGGAAGGGCATTATTTAGAAAACGTATCGAGTGTGGATGCCAAAGTATTATGGGTATCTACACCGCCTGTATTTTAATTGACAAGGAGAGAACATACATGGAACAGGAAAAGAATAAATTAATTCAATTTCGCCACATCGTAAAAGAATTTGATGGTCAAGTTGTGTTAAAGGGTATTGATTTAGATATATATGAAAATGAGTTTGTCACACTATTAGGGCCTAGTGGTTGTGGAAAAACAACTTTATTACGTATTTTAGGGGGCTTTTTAGAGCCTAGCGAAGGACAAGTCATCTTAAATGGAGAAGATATTTGTGAAGTGCCAGCCTATAAGCGTGAGTTGAATACGGTTTTCCAAAAATATGCACTATTCCCTCATATGAATGTGTATGACAATATTGCGTTTGGATTGAAAATTAAAAAGATGAGTAAGGATGTTATTGATCAAAAGGTCATGAAAATGTTGAAGTTGATTGGTCTTGAAGGATTTGAAAATAAAGATGTTACTTTACTATCTGGTGGTCAGCAGCAGCGTGTTGCGATTGCGCGTGCCTTAGTTAATGAGCCAAGCGTATTATTGTTGGATGAACCTTTGAGTGCGTTGGATTTAAAGCTTCGTAAAGAAATGCAGTATGAATTAAAGAAGATTCAACAAGAAGTAGGAATCACATTTATCTTCGTTACGCATGATCAGGAAGAAGCACTAACAATGTCAGATAAGATTGTTATTATGAAGGATGGCGAGATTCAGCAGGTTGGTAGTCCAGAAGATATTTATAATGAACCAGTCAATCAATATGTTGCGAAGTTCATTGGGGAAAGTAATATTATTCCAGCACGTATGGTTTGCGATAAGAAAGTACGTTTTGATGATATTACATTTGATTGTGTCGATGTTGGATATAAAGAAAATGAACCAGTGGATGTCGTAATTCGCCCAGAAGATATTGATATTGTGGATGTGAAAGATGGCAAGATGACTGGTGAAGTTGAGAGCGTATTATTTAAGGGTGTTCACTATGAAATCATGGTGGAAACGGTTCCTGGTACGCATGTCACGGTAAATATGCACGTAAACAAGAACTATGCGATCACAAGTGAAGATGGAAAAGAAAAGATTTCTGCCAACGACTTCTATCTAGACTTAGAAGATATGAAGGATATTGATGATAAAGAAATCATTGCGCGTGCCGATGCACAGGCTTGGAATCCTGAAACAGATGAGTTTATTTCAATTCACGATATTGATACAGATTTAAAACAGGAAGTAGGAGAATATACTGTTACTTTCTCAACAAACAATAAAACTTCAATTACGCGTAAGATTTGGGTTGTGGATCAAAGGGTTGTTGAAAACAAGAAGGCCAATGAAGCCGTTTCTGCATTTAACTTCTTTAAAACAGTGGATGAAATCAAGGAATCCATGGCTATTGATACAGACTTGAAGACTTGGGCAAATGCACAGGGCTGGAAGTTGGATGACGAAAATGAAACAGTAGATCTAGATGTAGATTATGATTTTGATCCTGAAACAATTAAGGAAGGTGTCTATAAGGTAACTTTCTGGACGACGGGTCGTGAATTCAAGATTCATACAACGGATTATGTAGAGGAAGGAAAAGAGGTCGGACTTACTTTCTTTGCGGAAGATATCCATGTTATGGAGAAAATGGGATTCTAGAAAATGAAAAAATTTCAACAATTAGCAATCCCTTATATTGTGTGGGCTTGCATCATGTTGTTGCTTCCGATGTTGCTGATTGCGTTTTATTCAATCATTCAGCAAGGCAACAGTATTGTGCACTTTAAGCTTACATTAGATAACTATGTTCGTTTTTTTACAGACAAAGATTTCTTGTTGATTTTATGGCGTTCTTTATGGATTGCCATTAAGACAACCATTATTTGTTTGTTGATCGGATATCCAATCGCATACTTTATTTCTAAGAATAGTCCTAAAGTTCAACAAATCTTAGTTCTTGCGATTACTCTTCCTACATGGATCAACATGCTTGTAAGAACATATGCATGGATTGGTATTTTATCAAGTGATGGAATTATTAGTAGCTTTTTAGGCTTGTTTGGAATTCATACAGAACTTTTATATACAGAAGCTGCTGTATTGATTGGTATGGTGTATAACTTCTTGCCATTTATGATTCTGCAGATCAACACGGCTTTAACGAAGATGGATAAATCTTTATTAGAGGCGGCTCAGGATTTGGGGGCCAATAAATTCCAAACGTTTTGGAAGGTTATTTTCCCACTTTCATTACCGGGCGTAGTTTCAGGTATCACATTAGTGTTCTTGCCAGCTGTAAGTTCATTCTTCATTCCTAAATTATTGGGTGGAGGACAATTCTTCTTGATTGGTAACGTCATTGAAAACCAATTCATTACTGTGGGAGAATGGAACTTTGGTTCAGCTATCTCAATGATCATGGCTATGATCATGATGCTTCTAATGATGCTTGTAAGGAAATTGGAAGAGCGTAATAAGGAGGAAAAATAGGCATGTCGAAAGATAAGAGAGTATTAGGTAAAGTAGGCATGGCTTTATTATTGGTGTTCTTTTATGCGCCAATATTATTCATGATTATTTTTTCCTTCAATAGTTCAAAATCGTTAACACACTTTACAGGGTTCTCATTATGTTGGTATGAGGCTATGCTTAAAAACCACGGTATGATGGAATCTTTGTATGTCACAATTATTATTGCCTTATTGGCAACAATTATTTCTACAATCATTGGTACGATTACGGCGATTGGTTTATCAAAGTCAAAGAAAGTATTGCGTGCTTTTGTCAGTCAGGTCAATGATTTTCCAATCATGAACCCTGAAATTGTTACTGCCATTGGATTGATGCTTCTATTTATTACTTTCCAAATTGAAAAGGGATTTGTGACATTATTATTAGCACATATTGCTTTCTGTATTCCATATGTTATTTTGAGTATTATGCCTAAGATCAAATCATTAGATCCAAACTTGGCCGATGCTGCAATGGATCTAGGGGCTACGCCTTGGCAAGCTTTGGTGAAAGTTATTGTGCCACAAATTATGCCGGGTATTGTTTCGGGTGCTTTGATTGCGTTTACAATGTCTTTTGATGATTTTGTTATTTCCTATTTCGTAACGGGTCAAGGTGTAAAGAACTTGAGTATTATGGTGTATACAATGTCTAAGCGTATTAATCCAAGTGTAAATGCGATTAGTACATTGGTTGTATTGTTGATCACAATCACTCTAACAATTGTGAATGTCTTGCCAATGATTCGTAAAAAGACAAGCCCTTCAAAACAAAATAAACCTTGGAAATGGGCTGTTGCGGGTGTTGTGGTAGTTGGTTTAGTGGCCTCTTTATTTGGCTTGAATAAATCAGCTGGTAGTCAGCCTTATGCAGGACAAACTTTACATGTATATAACTGGGGTGAATATACAGGTGAAAATATCATTTCAGGTTTTGAAGAGTTAACGGGAGCTAAGGTTATCATGGATAACTTTGATTCAAACGAACAGATGTATATTAAGGTTGCCAATGGCGATGCGTATGATGTATTGGTTCCAAGTGATTATATGATTCAAAGAATGATGCAGGAAAAAATGCTTCAAAAATTAGAGCCAGAAACTCGCAAAGAATGTTTAGGTGAATTGGTGGATGCGATAAAAGGTCTTCCGTATGATCCAAAGAATGAATATTCAATTCCTTATTTCTGGGGTACTGTTGGTATCGTATACGATAAGACAAAAGTATCTGAAGAAGATTTGGAAAAAGATGGATGGGATATTTTCTTAGATCAGAAATTTAAGGGAGATATCTATCTATATGATTCAGAAAGAGATTCATTCATGATGGCATTAAAAGCTCTTGGTTATTCAATGAATACGACAAGTCAAGATGAACTGAATGATGCATATAACTGGTTGATTCAATGTGTTCAGACAATGGATCCAGAAATTGTAACAGATGAAATTATTGATAATATGGCACAGGCTAGAAAGGCTTTAGGACTTATTTATTCTGGAGATGCGGCTTATGTCATGTCAGAAAATGAAAATATGGGATTCTATATGCCAAAGAGTGGAACAAACTTATGGTCAGATGCGATGGTTATTCCTAAGAATGCGAAGAATCCTAAGCTTGCGAATGAGTTTATTCGTTATATTACAAGCTATGATGCAGCTATGGATAATTCGAGTTATGTTGGATATACTTCACCAAATAAAGAAGTTACGGAAGAACTTGGTGGTAAAGGCGGAGATTATGATGGTATCAACGCATATACACCTCGTGCTGGTTACGATAAAGATGAAGTATTCCAATATGATGAAACTACACGTAAGATCATTGCGGATTTGTGGTCTAGAGTAAAAGTTGCAGCAAGTAACGCACATTAGTCGAAGAAATTTTCTTCGACTTTTTTTCATTATTATAATAGAATGAATGCATGAATCCGATTATTTTTATTTTATTATGCTTTGCCGCTTTAGGCTTATTTGACAAGATGTTTAAGAATCGACTTGGACTAGCCACTTCTTTTGATCGAGGCATTATAACGATGGGCGATTTTATGATGAGCGTAGGAGGCTTTTATTGTATTGCGATTGCGTTTTTAAATGGTCATGCCACTTTATTTGAAAATAAAGAAATGATTATTTCGAGTTTGTTGGCGCCAGATCTTGGAGGCTATTCCATTATAGAGTCTATGACACATGCAGATAATATCTTGATTTTCTGTGGTGTATTATTAACATCTACTTTGGGGTGCTTGATTAGTTTTCAATTGCCAATCTTTTTAAATGAACTGGATAAAGATGATTTGAATCACTATTTAAAAGGAGTTGTGTATGGTATTTTAGGTTTATTACCTATTCTTATTGGTTGTGGCTTTTTATTGCATATTGATCATTTTTTGATTGTGTTTTTACCCGTAATTCTTATTTGTGCTATTTTGATTGGTTTATTTTTTATTTCATTTAAAACATTAATTGTGGTATTAACCGTATTTTCTAAATTAGTACAAATGCTTGGGTATATTTTCTTTTTTCTAGTTTGTCTAACCTTCTTTTTCAATATGAACTTCACAAATGTGACATTAATCAATGAAGCACTACGCATTGTATTTCAAATGAGTATTATTGTGTGTGGTTCTTTAGTATTTTGTGAAATTGTATTAAGAAAGTTTTCGAGTCAGATTGAAAGAGTAGGTCAAATATTAAATATTAATAAGTATTCGGTCATGGGAATTATCTTATCTTTTGGAACAAGTATTGCGATGCTTCCTTTATTTAGTAAGATGAATAAGAAGGGCAAGATTTTAAATGCTGCCTTTTCATTGAGTGGGGCTTTTGTGTTTGGCGGACAACTCGGTTTTATTGCCTCAGTCAATCCTGCAAGTGTGACTTGGTTTGTGGTTGTGAAACTGGTAGCCGGAATATTAGGTTTAGTTATAGCGAATGTAATGGAGGAATGATTATGAATTATATGGAATTGATGGAAAAAAGTCGTGAAGTGATGGGGACAAAATTATGTAAGTCTTGTCCTGTATGTGATGGAAAGGCATGTCGAAATACGATTCCAGGTCCTGGTGCTAAAGGGATTGGGGATGTTGCGATGCGTAACTATGATGCTTGGAAAAACATTCGTGTAAATATGGATACAATTACAGATAATGAGCCAGTAAGTACAGAATTAGAACTATTTGGTCATACATTTAAATATTCGATTTTTGCAGGTCCTGTAGGAGCTGTAGCCATGCACTATTCAGATGCATATGATGATAATGGATATAATGATATCTTAGTAAAAGGTTGTATAGAAGCTGGCATTTGTGCGTTTACAGGAGATGGAAAAGATCCTAGTATAATGGAAAATGCGACACGAATTA
Organism: Holdemanella sp.; assembly: GCF_056804935.1. Taxonomy (NCBI): domain Bacteria; kingdom Bacillati; phylum Bacillota; class Erysipelotrichia; order Erysipelotrichales; family Erysipelotrichaceae; genus Holdemanella; species Holdemanella sp. The sequence goes on from NZ_DBMEXE010000012.1 coordinate 7,192, forward strand.
TTAAAGAGAATAATGGGTATGGTATTCCAACCGTTAAACCTTGGAGCTTAGAGACTTATTTGGAAAAGCTAAATTTAGCTTTAAACAGTAATGCCTTTGCGGTAGCTATGGATGTAGATGCAGCTGGACTTCCTTTCTTAAAGGGGTGTCAGCCTCCTGCAGGAAGAATGAATACAGAACAATTAAAGGCAATCATTTCAAATACACCTGTACCATTTATTGTGAAGGGTGTTATGAGTGTGAAGGGGGCTTTAAAGGCAAAAAAAGCGGGAGCTAGTGCAATTGTGGTTTCGAATCATGGTGGTCGAGTTCAAGATCAGACGCCTGCAACTGCTGAAGTACTCGAAGAGATTGTAAAAGCTGTAGATGGCAGTATGAAAATCTTTGTGGATGGTGGACTTCGTAATGGTGTCGATATCTTTAAGGCTTTGGCATTAGGTGCGGATGCTGTCATTGTAGCTCGTCCATTTGTGAATGCGATCTATGGAGCAAAAGAAGAAGGTATTCAAGTCTTAGTGGATAAACTTGGCAGTGAACTTCAAGATACTATGGAGATGTGTGGGGCTAAAAGCTTAAAAGACATCACTCGTGATATGGTAAGATAGGCAGCTTAATTGCTGTCTTTTTTTATGCTTCAGAAAAAATGTGTAAAAAAGGTACTAATAACCTCGGAAAAATGTGCAAAAGCAATACTAAAAAGTGCGGAAAAATGTGTAAAAGCATCTATTTATTTGATAAGTAAAGCGTTTTCAAAAGGTGTCAGATTTTACTGGCACCTTTTCTTAATGAGATGAAGGCAAGTACTGCATTGATCAAGCACCATGCTGACCAAATATATAGGTCTGAATAGTTTCCTGCAAGTACAAAGCCTGTTAATGTAGCTAAACTAAATAGAATTAGAAGTGCAATGTTGGTTCCTTTTGAATTATTCTTTCTAGATACAATCGATACAATTCCTCCACAAAGCATGCATATACTAACAACAAGTCCTGCACTGCCACTTACTTGTCCACTTTCTTCTAGTGCGTTTGCAAGGCCTGCTATCATACTTTGGAATACGACAAATACACTTAATACAATGGAAATGATTCCACTGACTAGTTTCCATGTTTTCATAATAATAAAATCCCCTTTCTTAAGTATATTTATAACTTAAAAATGGGGATAATTGGTATGCTCGTGGCATACATTAATGGTGAGTGATATTTAAGATGTGATTTAAGAGTCGTGGGACTAAGAAAGAAATGTAGATTACGGATCCTATTGATAAAATTCCTAACATAAATAATCGCCTCTTTCTTACACCTTTATTGTAGAATTTTAAATGTTTAAACGGTGTAAAAGAATGAGGCGTCATGTTAAGATTTCATTAAAAACGAAGGAATTTTTGTACGTCTGAATTTTGCGCAAGAATAAGAATGTTTTCGGATTCCTGGAAAGTATGTTCAGCACTTGGAAGTGGGTCTAGAATTCCATTGATTTTGGTAGCTAGAATGTTGATATGGTATTTTCTACGAATATCGAGTTCTAACATGGTTTTTCCAATCCAAGCGGTTGGTACGGCAATTTCATAAATGGAATATTCTGGAGTAAGTTGTACGTAGTCAAAGATGTTTTCGCTTGAAAAACGTACGGCGGCCCAGTTACCAATTTGTTTTTCAGGATATACAACTTCATCGGCTCCATTGCGCAATAAGAATTTAGCGTGTACATCGCGTACGGCTCTTGCGACAACAAGTTTTGATCCATAATCTTTTAATAGGGCTGTTGTTTCGAGTGAACTTTGAAAGTCATCTCCAATGGCTACAACGCAAAGATCAAAGTTCGATACGCCTAGTGAGTCAATAAAACTTTCGTCGGTAGAATCTCCAATTTGTGCATTCGTGACATAAGATAATACTTTGTTGATTTTTTCTTCATTTTTATCAATGGCTAAAACGTCATGCCCTAAATCATATAGTTTTTGTGCCATGTGACGTCCAAAACGTCCCATACCAATAATTAATACTGATTTCATATGTTCCTCCTGTTATCCAATTGTGATATTTTCTTGTGGTAAATTTGCGTTTGCGACAACTTGATGTTTTGAAATGGCTAAAAGTAAAGTTAAGCCTCCAACTCTTCCAAAGAACATCAAGAAAATTAAAATACAATGTGATGCACTTGATAGTGTGGGTGTGATTCCTAATGTAAGTCCAACGGTTCCAATGGCAGAGGCCGCTTCAAATAGGGCGTCAAGAATGGGTAGTTGATCGAAGGCCGAAATAAGGAGTGCTCCTGTAAAGAATAATACCATAAATAACATAAATAAGGCTGTAGCATTGTTTAATGTGTCCATGGAAATTCTTCTTCCAAAACATTGTGGGTTTTGTTTATGATTGAATACAGCACGAATACTAAGAATCAATACGGCTAATGTTGTTGTTTTAAATCCTCCGGCCGTACCTTGTGGACTTCCTCCTATCAACATTAATAGTGTCATAAAGAGGATACTGCTTTGATTCATTTTGTTTAAATCAATCGTATTAAAGCCGGCTGTTCTTGGGGATACGGCTTGGAAAATGGAAACGTTGATTTGATCGGCTAGACGCATATTCCAATGGCTAAAGTCATTGATGTAGAAGTAGAGTGTACTAATAATTAATAAAGTGGCTGTCGTAAATAGCACAACTTTGGATTGTAAGGAATATTTGTGCAAATGACGTTTGTATTGAACAACATCTTTCCAGACAAAGAAGCCTAAACCACCAAGTACGATAAGTGCTGCAATGACGTTGGATACTAAAATATCACCGGCATATCCTGTTAAAGATGAGTAAGCTTGGTTTGTGCCCATTAAATCAAAGCCTGCGTTACAAAAGGCAGAGATGGAATGGAATATGGAATACCATAGGCCTTTGACAAGTCCAAAACGCGGTAAGAAGCGTATGCCTAATAAGATGGCACCTAGTGCTTCGACGCATAATGCAGCTTTTAGAATCCATTTTGTGTTTCGGATAATACCCCCTAGTTTTGGGGCAGAAATAGATTGTTGCATAAAATATCTTTGTTTAAAACCAATTTTCTTGCCTCCAAGAACAAAGAGTAGAATGGCCATCGTAATGACGCCCATACCTCCAATTTGAATCAGAATCAAGATAATGAGTTGTCCAAATGGGGACCAATATTGTGCTGTGTCATGCATAATCAGTCCGGTTACGCAGGAGGCACTGGTTGAAGTGAATAATGCATCTAAAAATGGTGCGCCCTTACCATCGTTTGTGGAAAATGGAAGCATAAGCAGGCAGGCACCGATAAATATCATAGTCGCAAAACTGAGGATGATCATTTGTCCTGGGGTAATGCGTTTCATACGTTTTTTAAACATAAAACCACCTATTCTAATATCTTAAAACATTCTACACTAGTCTGTATTAAGATTCCATAAAGTATTCTAACACTATGTTAAGACAATGTTAAGATGAATGATTCTTTGTGGGCTTGTGTTATACTAGCTTTATGGCGAATGTATTAATATGTTTATCGGCTTCTAAATATAATTCTAGAGTTATTGATAAGGGAGCTCAAATTGCGAAAAGCAATCATGCAGTATTGAGTGCTATTTTTGTGCAAACTCCAAAATATGAGGGGGCAAGTGCGGCATCAAAGAGTTGTTTACGTGAAAATATTAAGTATGCGGAGAGTAAAGGGGCAAAAGTAACGATTCTTTATGGACAGGATGTATTGCCTCAGCTTGTGGAATATGTGGGTGTTTCTCAGGTGGATTGTGTTGTTTTAGAAAAAAATTTGGCGAAACAAGCATTGTTTAAGTTGAAAGATATTGATATATATTCTGTGAATTATCCGCAGGATTATCGTCGCATGTTTCATTTTAATTTTAATCTTTTGAGTTTTTCATTGAAAGATACATTAAAAATGATGGGGATTCTTTTTCTTTGTACGCTTATTGGCAAGGGATTTATGCACTTTCAATTTTTGATTACAACGCCTATTATGATCTATATCTTGGGCATTGTATTTGTATCCATTTGGACAAGTGGATATATCTATAGTTTGTTGGCGTCTTTATTTTCAGTGTTATGCTTTAACTTTTTCTTTACATACCCCTACTTTTCTTTGTTGAGTGATCCAAGCTATATTACGACATATATTGTTATGTTTGTGGTGGCCATGTCATCTAGTTCATTAATGACAAGATTAAAGAAACAATCTTTCGAAAATGCCAAACAAGTGTATCGTACGCAAGTCTTATTGGAGATGAGCCAGATGCTTCAAAAGGCGAATGATATGAATGCGATCTATGCTTCGATGTTAAAACAGCTGCATAAATTATTGGATACGGATTTAGTGTTGTATCCACATAATGATGAGCCTATTCTATTAGGACAGTGTCCTGTAGAAACGGATATTGTGGCTTGGGTTTATAAAAATAGGCATGAGGCTGGAAAGACAACGAGTTATCATTCGGATTCGATGTGTTTATATTTACCTATTAATGGAACGCACGAAGTGTTAGGTGTGGTTGGAATTGTATTAAAAGATAAGATAGATTCTTTTGAAAAAAATTTGTGGCTTGCGATATTGGACGAGTGTGGTATGGCTTTAGAGAAGGAAATGATTCGTTTAGAAAATCTAAAAATTGAGCAGCAAGCCAAACAAGAGGCGTTGCGAGCCGATTTATTACGTATGATTTCGCATGATTTAAGAACGCCACTGACTAGTATTTCAGGCAATGCCGGTTTATTGTTGGAAAACGAGAATGCGTTTTCACAAGAAAAGAAGAAGGAATTGTATCAAGATATTTATAATGATGCGATGTGGTTGTATGATTTGGTGGAAAACTTATTGTTTATAACGAGAATTGAAAATGGTACGATGCAGTTGAATTTACAACCAGAAATGATTGAGGATATTTTTAGAGAGGCCATTCATCATTTGGGTCGTAATAAACGTAAACATAATATTTCTATGCATTTAGAGGATGATTTATTGATGGCTAATATGGATGCACGCTTGATTATTCAGGTTTTAGTGAATTTAATAAATAATGCGATCAAATATACGCCTGAAAATTCAAATATTTCTTTGAATGCTAGGCGGGTTGAGGATAAAATTTTAATTGAAGTTCAAGATGATGGAAATGGTGTTTTACATCCAGATCAATTGTTTGAGATGTTCTATACGGAAAACAATCGAGGTGGAGATACAAGACGTGGCATGGGTCTAGGTCTATCTTTGTGTAAATCTATTATTCAATCGCACGGTGGTAAGATTTGGGTTGAGAATGTAACGCCTCATGGAGCTTGTTTTAAGTTTGTATTGGATGCAGTGGAGGTAAAGTTGTATGAATAGAGTTCAAATTTTAGTAATTGAAGATGATATTGCGGTTGGGAATTTGATTACGACAACTCTAGAGATGGAAAATTATCAGTTTCGTCTGGCAAAAACAGCGAAGCAAGGAATCATGAATGTGCTTTCTTATAATCCTGACATTATGCTTCTAGACTTAGGTTTACCGGATATGGATGGTTTGGAAGTTATAAAGAAGGTTCGTTCTTGGTCAAATATTCCAATTATTGTGGTTTCGGCAAGAAGTGAAGATCAAGATAAAGTGAAAGCTTTAGATTTAGGGGCCGATGATTATTTGACAAAACCATTTTCAGTAGATGAATTGTTGGCTAGACTTCGTGTAACGATTCGAAGATTGAATAATAGTCAGACCATAAGTGTAAATGAGAGTGTATATGAAAATGGAAATTTGACAATCAACTATGCGCAGGGGTGTGTATATGAGAATGGGCATGAAATCCATTTAACACCAATTGAATATAAATTGTTGTGCGTTTTAGCTAAAAATACCGATAAGGTTTTAACACATAATTATATCATGCAAGAAGTGTGGGGAAGCGTTCAGGGTACAGAGACTCCAAGTCTTCGTGTGTTTATGGCTACATTGCGTAAAAAGATTGAGCCAGACACTTCAAATCCTAAATATATTCAGACGCATGTGGGGGTTGGATATCGCATGTTGCGGCAAACAGAAAAAGCAGATCAAACGAGCGAATCACTATCCTAATAATGGTAGGGTTCGCTTTTAATGTGTGCGGGCACGGCATGAGTCCAGTTGGAGATAAACCAAGTAAAATGAGCAATGATATATTTAAAGCAACTTAGAGAAGTATAGATAAAAAATGTTTATAATTATTCAAAAAATAAAAAGGAGAGTAAGACGATAAAATCAGAACTGTCTTACTCTTTAATGACGTTTACTAGTGCCTTCGCATATTGAAATAGAGTGAAATAATAATTGTGATAACTCCAAATGTGATTAGTGCCATAATGGTTTTATTGATGCATAGAAGGATCAATATACTAAATAGGCTGACAATCGCAAATAGGAATAGTTCAATTTTTAATAGAATGGGATACATCAACAATGAATCGCGAAAACTGATTTTTTCGTATTGTGGTTCATTGTTTTTTAATAGTCTTTTTTCATATATAAATAGAATTTGGCTAAAGAGCACGACAAAAACAAGGTATATGATATTAAAAAAGATTTCTTTTGAGAAGAGTGCACTGCACGTTAAAAACATGACAAGAATGGTTCCAATTCTTGGCAGGTACACGTAATAATTATATTTCATAGAGTTTTTTCCTTTCTTTTATTATGCCACAAATCATATCACTTGAAATATACCTATAGGGGGTATATCATTATGTCGAGGTGAGATCAATGAGTGAGTGTTGTCATAAAAAGCATAAGCCTAGAGATGAGAAAGAAATCAAACAATTGACGAATCGTCTTCATCGTATGGTAGGACAATTGAATGGAATTGAGAATATGTTGAAGGAGAATCGTTATTGTGGCGACATCTTAGTGCAGGTAGCGGCTGTAGAGAGTGCTTTGCAGGCATTTGGATACATTGTTTTGCAGGAACACTTAAATACGTGTGTTGTTGAGGATGTGCAAAATGGAAATACAGAAATCATGAGTGAGGTTATGGATTTAGTAAAGAAGTTAAAGTAGGTGGTTTTAATGGAAGAAAAGTTTGATGTGACAGGCATGACATGTGCGGCTTGTCAGGCTAATGTAACTCGTGTTGTGAGTAAGTTAGATGGTGTGAGTCATTGTGATGTCTCTTTATTATCGAATTCAATGAAGGTTGAATTTGATCAAGATAAGGTGAATGAACAAACGATTTGTGAAGCTGTAAAACAGATTGGCTATGGAGCTAGTGTGCATGGTCAAAAGACAGAGGTTCGCAAAGAATGGCAGAATCGTCAGAATCGAGTGGAATCGGATCAAAGAAGTGCTAAACAAAGATTGACTTTGAGTTTAGTTTTATTGGTTCCTTTACTTCTAATTGCGATGGGTCCTATGGTGGGCCTTCCTATTTTAGAGGGTATGGAATGGATGATGGTTTCAGCCTTAACACAGCTGATTCTATGTCTATTTATATTGTTTATTCAAAGACATTTCTTTATTACTGGTTTTAAGGCTTTAATTAAAAAGTCGGCAAACATGGATTCTTTAGTTGCGATGGGTTCAGGTGCAAGCTTTGTGTATGGCTTGGTCGGTATTTATCAGATGGCCTATTATTTTGGTGTGCAGAATATGGAAATGGCCCATATGGCAATGCACTCTTTATACTTTGAGTCGGCCGCAACAATTGTGACTTTGGTTAGTGTTGGAAAGTATTTGGAGTGTAGATCCAAGGCAAAAACGAGTGATGCCTTAGACAAGTTGGTGGACTTAGCACCAAAAAATGCGACAATTTTAAGGGATGGTAAAGAAATTGTTGTATCGAGTGAAAGTATTCGAATTCATGATGTAGTTGTAATTCGTCCGGGACAAAGAATTCCAGTAGATGGTAAAGTCATTTCGGGTACAGGTTATGTGGATCAGTCGGCGATTACGGGTGAGAGTCTTCCGGTAGAAAAGAATGTAGGGGATTCAGTTATTTCAGCTACTATGAATGAGAATGGTACTTTTCAGTTTGAGGCTGAAAAAGTAGGTGAAGATACAACTTTGGCTAAGATCATTCAGCTAGTCGATGATGCAGGTAATTCAAAGGCCCCTATTGCTCGTTTGGCAGATAAAGTGAGTGGAGTGTTTGTTCCAGTTGTGATTTTAATCGCATTGATTACATTTGTCGCATGGTTGATCATTGGTCAAACGATTCAATTTGCGTTATCCAATGCGATTAGTGTACTTGTAATTTCTTGTCCTTGTGCCTTAGGTTTAGCTACGCCAGTTGCGATTATGGTAGGTACGGGTAAGGCTGCGGAAAATGGGATTTTAATTAAGTCGGCTGCCATATTAGAACAGCTACATTCGATTGATACGATTGTATTGGATAAGACGGGTACGATTACTTCAGGAAAGCCAAGTGTTCAAGGTGTTAAGGTATATACAAATATTAGTATGAATGACTTTATTTCAATGGCGGCAAGCTTAGAGAGTGGTTCTTTACATCCTTTGGGACAGGCCATTGTGGAGTATGCGAAAGATAAAAATATAAAGCTTCAACAACCTGAACAATTCACAAACATTTCGGGTCGTGGTATTCAGGCTAAGCTAAATGGACATGTGTATTTAGCAGGAAATAAAAGGTTATTAGAAGAGAAAAATATTCAAATAAATCAAAATGTTTTATCAGACTTAGATGCTTATGCAAGTTTAGGTCAAACTCCATTGATTTTTGTGAAAGATCAAAATGTGATCGGTTTAATTAGTGTGGCGGATACCATTCGTAGTACGAGTCAGGTTGCATTAGAACAATTTAAAAAGAAGAATATGCGTGTGGTTATGTTGACTGGAGACAATCAAACAACAGCGAATGCGATTGGTAAATCTTTAAGTGTGGATGAAGTGATTAGTGATGTGTTGCCACAAGATAAGGAGAGTGTAATTCGTAAGCTTCAAGAACAAGGTAAGAAGGTTATGATGGTGGGTGATGGTATCAATGATGCGCCTGCATTAATGCGTGCTGATATTGGGGTTGCGATTGGTGCTGGAACCGATATTGCCTTGGATAGTGCGGATGTGATTTTGATGAAAAGCTCTTTATTGGATGTAGTGACGGCAATCGATTTATCAAATGATGTCATCAAGAATATCAAGATGAATTTATTCTGGGCTTTCTTCTATAACATTCTAGGAATTCCAGTTGCGGCAGGCCTATTGTATCCGGCATTTGGACTTCGATTATCACCAATGATTGGTTCTGCATGTATGTCTTTGAGTAGTGTTTGTGTTGTCACAAACGCATTGCGACTTCGTTATTTTAAACCTAAAGTTCAAAGTGAAGAAGTCAAAACGTACACAATGCATATTGATGGTATGTCTTGTGGACATTGTGCATGGTTAGTAGAGGATGCTTTAAAGAAGGTTCCAAATGTAAAAGAAGTTCATGTGGATTATAATTTGGGTAAGGCCGATATTGACTATGTGCAACAAGTAAATAAGGTGGCTTTAAGACAAGCGGTTGAAGATGCGGGTTATATTCCCGTTGAATATAAGGAGGAAAAGAAAATGAAAAAAGTAGTAACAGTAGATGGTATGATGTGCATGCATTGTGTGGCACATGTAAAGGATGCCTTAAGTAAAGTAGAAGGTGTAAGTGATGTAGTGGTTAGTTTAGATGAAAAAACAGCTACATTAAACTGCACTGAGAATGTCACAGATCAGATGTTGAGTGATGCCGTGACAAATGCGGGATACACAGTTATTTCAGTAAAATAACGAATCATAAAAATAAATAAAGTCAAGACTTGTAAGCGGATTCATAATATTCTATGATAGACGTCGAGGGAGACGCAAAATGGAATGTTTTATTGATGGAAAATCCACTTGCGAAAGAACTTTCTGGAATCGCTTGAATGTTTTGGCTAACTTTCAGCAGAAAGAAATGATAATGGATGGTTTGAAGGTTCGTGTCGCAGAAAGTATGTATTGGATTCAACCAAAGAAAGGATAGTTCGTTTGAATTATTCTTTTTTTTCGACAGTTGTATCACACAAAAATCTCAATATTCACTTTAAATAAAGTGAAAATAGATGCTTTTAACATAAATAAAATGTTGTATGGGATTTTAATTGATTTGAAATTTATTTGACAGTTGAATCATATCTTTATATAAAGTAAAAATAGATGCTTTTAACATAAATAAAATGTTGTATGGGATTATAATATTTCTTTTAGTTTAGCGATTAATCCTAAATCTGCAGGTAGCCAATCTACTAAGTCTAATGTGTCTTTAGTAAGCCATTTTGCAGATTCGTGTTCTAATAGAGTTAAATTTCCTTCAAGAATTGTACAAATGAAACATTCCATGGATAGGTGGAAGGTTGGGTAGTCATATTCGACTGTATCAAAGTATTCTTCGACTTGAATGGTTGTATCTAATTCTTCTTTGATTTCACGAACAATGGCTTGTCTACTTGTTTCATTGGGTTCTACTTTTCCTCCAGGAAATTCCCATCCGTCTTTAAATTCGCCATAACCTCTTTGGGTGGCGAATATTTTATTTTCATCTTTAATAATGGCAGCTACTACGTGTATTGTTTTCAAAAAATCACTCCTCTACAATGTATCGATAAATGTCTTCTCTTACGGGTGTATCCAATTGCCATAAGATTTCGACGGCTGTTTTTTGCGTGTTGGGCATCACAAACTGTTTGGTCTTATCTATCTCTGCTTGCATATGGCCTAGATAATAGAATTCTTTGCTTGTTTTATCATCTTTGTTCTTTCGCACAAACAAATGAACTTCAATCCCTCTTTCTTTGGCGTACAAGAAGTTTTGTACGTCATCACTGCTTGTGGTTCTTCCGGATTTGGATATCGCAATCAATTGACTTTCATTGATAAAATGATCTTCATATTTGATGGTATCTTGAATGTCGTTTGCCTTGTCATAATTGATAAAGACAGGGAATGTTTTGGTTGTTTGATCATATTTGTATCCGCCAATATTTAATGGAACTTCATTGTGTTGCCAATTTAATAAGCGACAGGCATCTTCGTATGTATATTTTTGATAAAGAACAAAGTTTGTATCTTTATATGTATTCTTATAATGTTTATT
>NZ_DBMEXE010000013.1:0-17498 GCF_056804935.1 Holdemanella sp.
CAGAAGTCAATTTATATAAGACGTTGTATGAGTGTTGATTTTAGCTTTATATCCTAATTTATTAAATGTGTCTTTTGTATAAACAAAAGTGATTTCTTCTCTTGCTACACCCTTAGTACCTGTAATTGGTGATTCTGATTTTAAACGATATCCTTTAATATCTTTTGCTTCTACAGTATAACTCTCTCCATACTTGTAACTCTTTGTTTCGCTTGCTGAAATTTCTTTTCCATCAGTGGTGTCTTCTACATAACGAACTACTAAATCACTTTTCACAGCTTCAAATACAGCCATGTAAGTTCCTTTTATAGTTGGTTTGTATTCAACATCCGTTGAAACTGCATCTCCATCTGGATTTGTACCTTTAACCCATTTCACAAATTGATATCCAGTCTTCGCAATAGCTGTTGATCCTTGAACATTACCCTGTACAGTTTCACCAATACGTTCATAAGATCTAGAAACTGAACCCATTTTCGAATCATTTACAGTATAGTTAATTACATCACTTGCTTTTGCCCATTGAGCAACAAATGTAACGTCACTTATTGGAGCATCAAATGATTCTCCACCTTGATATAACTTTCCGCCATATGCCCATCCAGTAAAAATATATCCTTCACGAGTTGGACGAGTTGTTGAATCTACTGTTACTTTTTCAGTTGATTTAACAGTTGTTCCTTTAGGTGCTCCTGTACCATTATTTGCATCATATTTTACCTGAATAGTTTTAGCTTGAACATACGCTATAAATTTATAGTGTTCGTGAGTTGGCGTATAGTAGTAATAACTATTATTACTAGTAAATTGCACTGATAAATCTGAAGGTATTGTACCTTCGTATACTTTATCCGCTGAGCCATAGTTTGAACTAGATGTGTTAGAAAAATATCTTTCAACCTTCACTACTTCATACTTAGATGTATCGCAAATAAAGTTTACTTTTCCATAATTACCATTCGAACCATTCGCATAACGCATAACTCCAGAATCATAAACATTTTTTTTCGTTTCATTATTATAAACCTGAATCTGAATAGTTTTGTATATTTCACTTGTAGAAGCATTTGCTCCATAAGGCCAATCACCTATTGTGACTTTGACATCTGTAGAATTATAGCTTCCTGTTTCATCAGCTTTATACTGGATATTACTAAAATCATAAATTCTTTGATTACTTCCTACAGTTGCCCATGCAGAATTTGAAGTAGTTTTATATTGTAATTTACCATTATAGTATCTAAATGCAGTTACAATTGGTTTTGAAGAAATATTTGCCCAATTTGGTTGGCTACCCAATTCATCTAACACTCTAATTTCTGCTTTAGTAACTAATGTTCTACCATTTCCTGTTGTATTTTGAGCAACTGAAGCTGGAGTTACTACTGTACCATCTTTAGGAATATTGATTGTATAAGTGGTTTTCTGATTTTCATTTGTAACATATACATGCACCTTATAATTAGCTGGCGTATTATCATAAACAGTAATTACTTGTTCACCATAGACACCTGAATCATCATTCATTGCCTTGATTGAAACTGTACCTTGACCTACTGCTGTTACTTTACCGTTTTGATCAACTGTCGCAACTTCTTCATTTGATGAAGACCAAACAATACTCTTATTAGCTGCATCACTTGGTTCAACTGTTGTTGTTAATGTAACAGTATTTCCTTTTACTAAATAATCTTTACCATAACCATTTACAGTAATCTTACTTACCTTAATTGGATTGACAACGATTGTTACACTTGATGAAATAGCTGGATCTGATTTCAATGTTGCTGTAATTGTTACAGTTCCAACTTCATGAGTTGTTACTAAACCATTTCCATCTACTGTAGCTGTTGCATCATTTGATGAAGACCAAGTTACATCTTTATTAGGATAGTTATCAGGTTTAATAGTCAATGTTAATTGAGCTGTTTCACCTTTTGTTACTTGGTTCTGACTTGCTACGACAAAGAACTCTGTTAATTGTTCACCTGTTTCCTGAGAATCAGTCGTGTCGGCATCTGAAGCATCATCACTTTCAGAAGTAGTTTCTGTTTTAGTAGGTTCTTGCTTGTTAGCTTTCTTAGGCTTTTCTGTACTAGCCTTTTCCTTATAAACAAGAGTTAAACTTGTCATATCACTAGTTACTGTTAAACCAGAAGCTTTAACTTGATCCTTAGTGATTTTGTTTTCTTTGTTACCATTCACAAATGCATATTCAAATTCAAATGCTTCATGAGCTTCTTTGAATACATTTGCATCTTGATCCAATCTGTAACCAACATCATAAGTAGCTGTTACAGATTCCATCAAATCAGTATCATCTTCTTTTACATAAGAAACCTTAACCTCTGCTTGTTCAACAGGCTGTGGCTGTGGTTGTGCTTCTTCTGCTGCAGGCTGCTCTTCCTCTACTGCAGGTTGTTGTTGTTCTTCCTGTTGTTGAGGGGTTTCTTCTTCAGTTGTTGGCACTTCCTCTTGCTCTTGTGGTGTAGTCGTTGTTGTTTTTGTTTCCTCTTGTTGAGGTTCAACCGGTTCTTCCACCGCATTTACATAATAAGAGTCTGCTAAGCCAAACTGAACGGCCATCGCAAATGATAATACAATTGCGGCTGCTTTTTTCAAATTCTTTAGCATATAAAGTCCTCCTTTATTATAGTTATCGATATAACCCTTTCATTATCTGAGACTAGTATAATCTTCACACGGTTATAGATTGGTTATAATATCGAAAAATCATCCTTTTTTTAATGGAATTTTGCATAAAAAAAGGTCTATTGTCATTATGACAATAAACCTACTTATTTTCCTGAACTTCCTAACTTTCCAGCCATTCTTTCAGACTCCATAGACTGAAGTTCTTCAAATGAAATTTCTTCACTTTCTAACTGAGGCATACGCAATAATACACCCTGACAAATAGCCTTTTCATATGGATATATAATCGCATCTTCCTTATACTCTACATCTTGTTTTTTAATAACTACACGCTTCGTATTCAAATTTGTGACCGGAGCCATATATTCACCACGATAACCAGAATCAATGACACCACTTCTTTGTGCAATTCCCTTTGTTCCTGTAGAACCACGCTCTTTTAAAATCATCACAAACTCTGGATCAAATGCACTCGCCACACCCAATGGAACTAACTTCGTTTCATGAGGCTCAATCACCATATAATCTTCTTCAAAACAAGGATATAAATCATATCCTGCATCTTCATAACGCTTTTGCGGAACCTTCGCATCCGCCTTTACTTTTGCCCAATATAGTTTATTCATAAAACTCCTTCTTATATATTTCAATCAATTGTTCTAACGAAAACTGTGCATTGGCACTTGAAGTCGAAGGACAATATACCGTTTCAATATTCGGAAAATACTTCTGCATCGTATTCTGACTTGTCCTTCCATTACAAATGACCTTCTCAATGTTTTTATATGAATCTAATAATTTTGGAATATCATTTGGTTCTATATCTTTGATCTCACTATCCGCACTCGTCTTTCTTATACACGAATGACAAATATCCCAAAGTGCAATGTGCGATACTTTTAATAATTTTATCTTATCGTTCTTTTGATAAATACTTTCTAGTATCTTCCAAAACCGATTATTTTTATTCGCATAATACATCTGTTCCTTCAAACTAATTGCACTTGGCATAGAACCCACAATCAAGATTTTCGAATCCTCAAATACAATGGGATCCAATCCAACTATTCGCTTACACATGTACCGTAAACATCATAAGATTTGGCATCTGTAATCTTCACCTTCACAAAAGAACCTAATTCTAAAGGCTCATCACTTGTAAAGATGACCTGACCATCCACTTCATCCGGTGCATCCGCAGCACTTCTTCCACGATAACGATCCACCAAACCTTCTTTTTCCTCAACAAGAACTTCAATGACCTTACCAATCTTCTCTTGATTCTTCTCTTTAGAGATTTCTTCCTGCACCGCCATCAATCTAGCCAAACGCTCATTTTGAATCGCTTCATCAATCTGACCATCCATATCATAAGCAGGCGTATCCTCTTCCTTCGAATATGTGAAAGCACCCATACGATCCCATTTGATTTCCTTAATGAAGTCAACAAGTTCTTCAAACTCTTCTTCCGTTTCTGTAGGGAAACCAACAATCATAGTTGTACGCAAAGTCGCATTTGGAAACATCGTATGAATCTTATCTACAACCTTTAATACATCCTCTTTTGGACCTCTACGATTCATTAATTTCAACAAACGATTGTTTGCATGCTGCATAGGAATATCAAAATAAGGAACGATCTTCTCACTCTCACTCATGGCCTGCAATACATCATCCACAATTTCATCTGGATACATATACAGAACACGAATCCAATGAAGACCCTCTACTTTAGATACTTGACGCAATAATTCAGGAAGCATCAATTCGCCATAATTATCCAAGCCATACTTTGTAGTATCTTGCGCAATCAAAGTTAATTCCTTCACTCCAACACTTGCCAAATAGTTGACCTCTTCCATAATATCCTCAATTGTACGAGACTTTTGATCTCCACGAATCAAAGGAATTGCACAATACGCACAACGATTCGAACAACCATCACTAATCTTTACATACGCCTGCCAAGGATTTCCCGTAATTACACGTTCTGCCTTATCTAACAATGTATCTGAACCTAATAGCTTCTGTAGCTGACTTGCCAAAGTATCATACTCACGAATCGGGATAACCGCATCAATTTCAGGAATCTCTTCCCTTAATGTATCTGTATATCTTTGTGCCAAACAACCACACACAATCAACTTCTCTAAGTTTCTCTCTTTATACTTCGCCATCTTGAAAATCGTATTGATACTCTCCTCTTTGGCACTCTCAATAAAACCACAAGTATTCACAATAATAGCCTGTGCATCCTTAGGATTGGCCACAATTTCATGACCACCCCTCTTGATCATACTCATGATCTGTTCAGAATCCACTAAGTTTTTACAACATCCCAATGATACAAAACCTATTTTCATTCTTCATCTTCTCCTTTTCGATGATAAATCATACGACCTTCTAACGCAAAGACACGAGGCCCAAAATGACCTGGCTGCGTTGTATCTAAACTCTGCTTCATCATATACATACGCGCATCTAGATTATCTAATAAAGTTAACACTTCTGCTTCTGGAATCATAGGAAGGACAGGAGATCCAAACTCCATCTTTCCATGATGTGCCAAAATCATATGCTTCACCAATAAAACACACTCTTTATCGTTTACACCCAGCTTTTCAGCCACACGATCCAAACGATTATTCATAATACTAATGTGCCCCAACAGATTCCCCTCATTTGTATATTCAGGAAGAACTGGACCACTCAACTCATCAATCTTTCCAACATCATGCATCAAGATACCTGCAATCAATAATCCCTTATCCAAGAATGGATATTGACGACAAATATCTAGTCCTACACGCGCCATACTAATGGAATGATAGGCAAGTCCTCCCACAAAATTATGGTGATTTCTTGTGGCAGCCGGATATGTATAGAATAAATCCTTCGTTTCTTCTAATACTTCTTCAACCACACAATACAAATTCGAATCTGTGATCTCATTCATCAAAGTCTTTACTTCCTCTTCCATTTCCGTACGAGACATAGGCGCTAATCTTACATAATCCGAAATATCTTCACCTTCTAAGACCACCATTTTTCTCACTCTTAACTGAACGGCATTTCTATGAATGATCGAATCTCCAAATACCTCAACAATCTGACCCGCCTTATACTGCTCAATCTGCTCATTCGTTAAATTCCAAAATTTCGCATCCAATACACCTGTCGCATCCTCTAAAATCAAAGACAAATAAGGTGTATCCTTCACGGTTTTTCCCTTGTCACACTTTGAAATCAAACACTTAATATTTACTTTTTGTTCCTGAGTAATCTCATTAATTCTCATTCACTTTCCCCTTCCAAAACCTCTTTTATAGCTGATATATTAAATCCTTTACGAACACAATACGTCTGAATCTTCTGATTACGCTTAGGCTGATCAAACGTCGCATATAAACGCTTCGCTTTCGCAATCGTTCTTTGTAGTGCCTCATCATCATTTTCATCCAATTCAATCGACTCCGACACTTGTTTCGCCAATTCAAACGAATATCCCTTCGTCACTAACTTATTCACTAGCGTCTGCCTTTGCATGCGGCTCGACTGCTCTTTTAGCGAATGCGCTAAACGGCGAGCCAATTTGATCGCATTACTACGCTCTGTTTCCACATCCAAACTTGCCAAAGCATCCTCAATTACATCATCCGCGATGCCCGCTCTTTTTAGCTTTTGACAAATCTGCATTTTAGGCTGACCGTACGAATGCCAAGCCTGCGCCTTATCAAAGGCATACTCCTTATCGTCAATCCAATG
The DNA here is from genome assembly GCF_056804935.1 of Holdemanella sp. Classification (NCBI taxonomy): domain Bacteria; kingdom Bacillati; phylum Bacillota; class Erysipelotrichia; order Erysipelotrichales; family Erysipelotrichaceae; genus Holdemanella; species Holdemanella sp. The sequence goes on from NZ_DBMEXE010000013.1 coordinate 6,421, forward strand.
ACGTTCCATAAATTCATGAATAATATCCAAAGCCTGATCTTCATCTAGCCCCAAATATTTCTTTCCATATTGCACCATTTGATACGACGTATAATCATTTGAGAAAACACGCTTTTTCATTAACTCAAACGCCTTATAGAATAACTGCATATCCAAATAGTTGTCAATCAAATATGCATCTAACATTGTATCCTTTGTGATCTTTAAGTCAAAGAAATCATCCGTTGGAATCATTACTTTGACTGGTTCATTATCGCAATCACGCATCACAGTTAAACGAACAAAATCATCCACCATACGAATGCGCTCCACATGATAGGCACGCTTATAATCATCAATCGCCTGATTATAAACACTCAATGCCTTATGCGCAAACATACTCTCTGTATAAGGCGCTGTTTTAGAAATACAATACGCTCTTAATGCATCTCTTTCTTCTTTTGATTTACTAAAGAAAACATCCCACTTTTGACTTAGCTCATTGGCATCATCAAAATAATATCCAGACTTGCCTTCATCCACCAAATCCTTCAACACCTCATCACGACGCCCAAACACTAATAGGCCACTCGCTAAAGCCTCAATATATGTCATTCCTTGTGTTTCCGATAAACTAGCGGATACAAAACAATCGAAAGCCGCATAATAATAGGCAATATTTTCCTTAGGAATCTTACCCGTAAAATGCACACGATCCGAAACATTATACTTCTTAGCCAAATCCTGGTAATACTCCATATCCGTACCACCACCCACAATGACTAAGTGTAAATGTGGATCTGCATTCTTACTAATCGCCTCAATCGGAATTTCGATTGCCTTCTCTTTGGCAATACGCCCTACAAAGACCACAATACGATCTTCACTTGTAAAACCTAACTCTTCACGAATACTTTGAACTCTATTTTCATCTAAATTTTTACGATCATACTCCGACAAATCCAAACCTGTCGGAACAATATAAATAGGTGCTATTACACCATACTGCAATAAAGCCTGCTTCGTCTTTTCACTCGGCGCAATCACTGCTTGCGAACCATTGGCCATGACACGAGAAAAAGTACGAATCACACTCTTCCCTAATTTTTCAACTGAATCAAAATCAAGCGGATTAAAATAATGCGTATAATCCTCATACATCGTATGATACGTGTATACAATAGGAATGTGCAAAACCTTCGCCATCTGACGACCAAACATACCTACACCCGCTTCCGTCTGAATATGAATGACATCCAAGTCCATTCTTTCAATGTAGGCATCTGCACTAAACTGTAGTGGACTCGACATCTTATAACCATAAAACTTCTTGATTTCAAAACCCGGCAAACGAAGAATATGACCATCCTCATCTTCTACAATCTTTGTCCCCTTATGATTCGTAATAATAAATACCGTATGCCCCAGCTCTTCTAAAGCGTGTTTAAGGGTTGCCACACTTGAAACAACCCCATTAATATCCGGTAAATATGCATCTGTAAATAGTCCGATTCGCATATACTACATCCCTTCTAAATTGATCTTACTCTCTTTTCTCTCATAATGATTCTTCACAAACACAAATAAAATTCCACCTATAATCAGCACTATGTGATACGTAGAAAAACGCCACAATACTAAAACGGCACCCGTTAAATTTTTCATCATGCCACTAAACAACAATGAAAAGACAACTTCCGTACCCCCACTTGCCCCGGGAATTGGAATAAAACTATTGGCCATCGTCACAAAACTAGATAGAGCCATGACATCAATAAACTCATTCATCTTCAACGGAATATGTAGGGCTAGCGCAATCACAAAAGGTAAAGAATAATAGAGTGATAAACGCACCACATTAATACATACACAAAGAAAAATACTCTTCTTATCTTTGGCTAGTACTTTGATTTCACGAGTAAAACTCGTGACTTGTAGAGTCCAAGAATCCAATGTCTTTTCTGGATTCTTTAAAATATGCAGTTTCGACAATGCCTTAACTAAAGTTCGCGAAAGCTTGATATAAATACTAGGAAATAACGCAATCGTATATAGCGCTACAACAACCACTGCATTGATGATATAGCCCAACAATATAATATTGAACCATGCGGATTGAGCACTATAATATGCAAAACGCAAAAGAAACAGAATCGAAACATAAATCATCATTGTTGTCTGATAAATAATGAAATCAGCCCACAACAAGCTAGCCCCATCGCTCACTTTGATTCCTTGCTTCTTCATAATGTAGGCCTGAACAAACTGTCCACCCGTACTACTCGGAGTAATCCCCGAAAAGAAAGAACCAATAAAGGCCACAAGAATCCCTTTACCCGGCGTATAATGATCCGTATACTTTCTACCTAATACGTAGTATACAAATCCCCAGACTGCCGTAAAAAGAACACCCCACAATAAGACTATGACAAGGCTTAACAGATTCATTTGTGAAATGCACTTTAAAACCTGATGAAAATTATCCTTTAGCGCAAACCACAGGGCAAATCCCGTTAAAGCAAGAATAATTAACAGATTTAGTGCGTACTTCTGTTTTTTCATAAAAACCCCTATTTTTTCTTGTTTAATAATTCCTCTTGTTTATCCTTATAAGCACTTAAATAGAATTCTCTCCACATATTCAATACATGTTCTTTCGAATAGAATTCACTCAATAAACGACTCTCATTTTGATACTTCGCATATACATCTGAATCATTTTTCAATTTTAACAGACAATTTTTAAAACCCTCATTATCATCGGCATGCATATAACGATCAAATAAGATATCTTTATATAAATCCAAATCACGAAGCACCAATGGAACATGTAAGTTCACCGCTTCTAAAATCGTCATTGGAAATAATTCATTATAGCTTGGCACAAAAAGCACATTCGCCATATTATATAGATCCACCATTTCTTCTCTAGGAACAATCCCTAAGAATTTACAGTTTTCAGGTGGATTTTCCTGTAACTTCTTCAATTCCTCATATCCATCGGTAATACGCCCAAAAGAAAAGCCTCCAGCCCATACGAATTGGACGTCCGGCATTTGTTTGGCAACATTCACAAAATCAAGTACACCCTTACGCGTTTGTACCTGTCCTGCACCCAATACCACAAAAGCATCCTTGTCTACACCATACTTTTTACGAATGGCAACACACGCCTCATCGGATTTACGATAAAATTTTTCCTTAGATACATAGTTAGGAATATAGTAAATTTTTTCTCGATCAATACCATATTCGACTAATGCATCAATAAAACTTGGATTTACAACGACCAAGCGATCCGCACTCTTATAGAATTGAATCAAATAAGAACGAAATACATTCAATAAAGGTGCTGGAATTTTTAAGCTACCTTCTAAAGTATCCGGTAAAAAATGACAATATGCAATGTTAGCGGCTCTATGATTTTGCATCTTCACATAGAAAGTAGGATCTACTGTATGGAAATGCTGAATATCTGGCGTTTTGATCCAGTTGTTGATACCCACTTCAAAGATATCGCTAGCCCCTTCTTTAATTAGATTGACCTGTTCTTCGTAGGCACTGCCCACACCTTGGCCATCCACTTTATCTGCACTTGAATACATTATAATTCGTATTTTATCTTCCATAAAAACTACACTTCTTTCATCCATATTATTATATCGCAACTACTATTTGTATGTCCAACTTTCAAAAAGGCAAATGAAAAGCCCCTTTAGCGGGGCTTCTCAAGAAAGTTTTAAGAAAGGGAATTTGATTATGAAGTGAGCCACTATCTTTGGCTCAACAGTATATTACTAAAGAATAAAGTGATAGATATAGTTATATTATGTGAAATTATGTGTATAATTGACACATTTATTGTTGTTTTTAGTTAAAATTAAATTTTATTAAACTAAAATATACAAATCTTTACTTTTCTTCGTACAAATCAATCTTCTTTAATACACTTTTCTTTCCATTTCTATGAGAAATAAATCCTAAAACAGTAAATAAACCCGATAAAATCAAACCAATCAAAGCAATCCATTTAGCTACATTACGTACGCTCATAGGAATATTAGGAAACATTGGATCTGTCATCCCTGACCATCCCCAATATGTAACAGCACCAAAAGCAAGTGTTAGAATAAAAGCATTTCTGACCATTCTTCCCACTTTTAATACCATTTCATTTTCTCTTTGGATGACTTCTGCAAGCTGATCTCTTTCTTTGCGGCTCAAACTCATAATAAACGCTCCTTTTCAAATATACATATACTTATTATAAGAAAAAAAGACAGGCCTAACAAGTTAAGCCCGCCTTTAATTGTCTTAAGTGATTATCCTAAGAATCCTACAACAGATCCTACGAATCCGATAACTACGAACAATAACAATACTTTAATTGGAGTAATGTTTTTCTTAGCCATCAACCACCAAGCAAACAATACGAATAACATTGTTAAGATCTTAGGGAAAGCTCCATCTAATTTAGATCCTAATGTTACGTCTGATAATTTACCAGTTTCTGCATCATAAGATTGTGCAATTACAAAGTTAGTTGAAATTGATACCCAAGAAGCTGCCATCGCACCAACGATAACTTGTCCCATAACCAATACTGATTCACGGAACGCAGTTGCTTTTTGTCCTACTAACAATTCAACAGCACTACCACCTAATTCATAACCTTTGAAGTATACGAATTTTTGGAACCAAATTGAAGTTGCGTTCCATACGATGATATAGAATAAAGGTCCTAAAGGTGATCCACCTTCTGCGAAACCTAATGCGATACCTAATAAGATAGGAATGTAAGTACCAACGATCAATGAGTCACCAATACCTGCCAAAGGTCCCATTAGACCTGCACGGATACCGTTGATCATTTCGTCATCGATTCCTTCAGCTCCGTTTGCACGAGCTTCTTCCAAACCAGCTGTGATACCAACTACGATAGATCCAATCTGAGGTTCAGTATTGAAGAATGGGTAGTAAGTAGTCATTTTTTCTGATTGTTCTTCGCGAGTAGGATATAATTCCTTAATAATTGGAAGCATTGACCACATGTAACCAAATGTCTGCATGTGTTCGTGTGAGAAACATGTTAAGTTTCCATACCACCAACGCCAGAAAGAACTATTTAATGTTTTCTTAGAAATCTTTTTCATAATTAAATGTCCTCCTCGTCATCATAATCTACAGAAGCACCACCAACAGCACCTGTAGCTTTCATCATTGTCATTTGGTAGTTAATCAATGCGAATACACCACCAACTACTGTAGCAGCAATTAATGTTAATCCCATAGAAGCAGCTAAAGCGAAACCGAACATGAAGTAAACCAAGTCAGAAGTCTTAGATACTACTGATTTTAACAAGATACCAATACCTACTGCAGGAAGTACTGATCCTACTGATAAGATAGCTTTTACATACCATACATTAACATTCAAACTCTGGAACAATTCAGCTACGGCTCCAGATCCATAGTAGCAAAGTAAAGTAACTGGCAAGAATGATAATACAAAGTGTGAAATTAGTGGGAGAACAACATCAACTTTTCCTAAACAATCTAAGTTTCCTTTATCCAATTGAGCCCAGCCCCAGTGTTGCCAAATAAGGTTCATCATAGCTGTTCCGTAGAATAAAGTAATACCGATTACACCAGTCATGGCTGAGATACTAGATGCTAAACCACGAGCATCAGTTCCTCCAAAATCCATACCAGCAGCTTTTGCTCCAACATAAGCCAATGGAATACCAATGTAACTTACGGCACGTAAGTCAGATGCGACTGTTCCACCAGGTGTAACCAATGCGATCCACATTACCTGCATTGGAATACCAATTTGAATACATCCAGATACATCACCTAGGATCAAACCTACGAATAATGATGCAACCAAAGGACGGTTCAATGTGTAGTTACCTACTGTTGTACCTAAGCAAGCGATAGTACTAGCTGCTGTACAACTCATAAGTCCGATTAAAATTGCTTGTAACCAACTCATTATAAATCTCTCCTTTTTCTTTTATTTATCTCAATCTGTTTACTATTCCCACTATTAGTAACCAAATTTAGATCTAAATTTGTCCCAAGTACCGATTGCAGTTTCTTTTAATAATGCAAACAATACTGTGTAACCAGCGTTTGTCAAAGCTTCACATGCTTCAGCTTCTTCTTGAGTAATTGACTGGTTTTGACCTAATTTTGTAGCTCCTGGACGATCATTGCATGGTCCGATAACTACTGTTTTAACATCGTTAGGTACGAATCCATCGTCTACTAACAATTCTTTCATATCCACTGGGTTTTTAGTAATTAAGAAATATTTTTTATTAGAATTCTTAACTGTTTCTGCTTTTTCTCTCCAGTGTTCCTTTGTCCAAACAAATACTTTCTTGTCTGTACTAGCCTTGAATGACTGTGTCAATACAGGTGTAGTTGCAGCTTTGTCGTTAACTGCGATAATTCCATCACAAGGGTATTCTTTAGACCATCTTGTAACAATCTGACCGTGGATAATACGATCATCAACACGAATAAAACTAATCATTATATGTCCTCCTTTATTCTGTTTATGCCTTCGCTATATGCGTTATAGCCAAATCCTATAGATCTTCGTCGTCATCATCAGAAGCAACTGTAAAATCAGTTAATCCTGTACGACCTTCGCTTAATAATGTATCTTTTAAATCTTGTACATTATCAAAGTTATCTTTCATTAATACAGCAGTGATTGCAAGAGGCATATTCATACCAGCAATTACTAAAGTATTTTGAAGCAATCCTTTTTGATCCAATACATTCAATGCATTTGTGAATGGAGATCCACTCAAAATATCAGCTAATAAAATGACCTGGTCATCTGCTTTGAAATCTTTAACCAATTCAGCAAAGTTAGATGCAAATTCGTCTGCGCTCATTCCGTCCTTTAAGCTTGTAGACAATACATCTTCACGATCTCCCGTCATCATTTTAACGGCACTGTGTAATCCAGGGGCGAATTCGCCATGGCTTACCATAACTACATATTTCATTATTTTTTCCTCCGCGTTTTCTTATACTCACATTTTATAATAAATATGTCAGCGTTTTCAAGTGTTATTACACATAATTTCACACATTTATACGACTTTTGAACATGAGCATCACATAGAATACACATTCATTATAACCCGTATGAAACCCTTTTCAAGTTCCATATGTCACCACTTTTAGATGACAAATGTCATTTATCTTTTGTTGAATCCTTTCAATCGTAAAAAAGGACCCGGACAATGTTGTCCGAGCCCGATATCAGCTATAAACTATTTTGAAGTATTTACCCCGCTCCTAAAATTCTTAAAGAGCAAATTTACCTAATTCCACCCAGATTTATTGTGCTCTAATCTTTATTTTTTAGGATATTTTAATATCTTTTTCTTCTTGCTAAAGCAACTAATACCCCAAATCCAGTTAGCGCAAGTGTTCCTGCTACCATTAAGATTCCGGTATTTGTTTGTAATCCAGTCGTTACTTTTTCAGGTTCCTTTTTATTTCCATGTTTAGCCGGTTTACTTGGTTTTTCTCCAGTTCCTGGTTTGTTAGGCTTGTCAGAATTTTCTGGCTTGCCAGGTTTTTCTGGATTAACTGGGTTTTCTGATTTTACAAGCTTTTTAGCAGCTACATTCAATTTTTCTACCGCCGCATCTACCTCTTCTTGTGTAGCATTTACATCATCATTCACTTCTCTAGCAGCAGCATAAGCTTTGGCAAATGCTCCCCAGCTTTCAGCCGTATAATCTGCTTCTTTGTATTCTGCATATTTTTGTAAAGCTTTAGTAAGTGAATCTTTATTTACTGTCGATGGATTTTCGGCCTTTAAATTATTATATGCATCCATTAATTTTGCATCTAATGCTGCCACTTCTTCTTCAGAAGCGAATGCACTCATATCCATGATAGCATCTACAGCTTTAACGAATTTCTTATAAGATTCTTTTGTGTAATCTTCTGAATTTACATTATTCAATAATTCTTGTGCCTTATTTTGTAAATCTAATACTTTTTCTGTATTTTGTTGTTGAACTTTTACAGTCGCATTGATTTCTGCAGCACTCGCAAATCCACCACTTCCTTGTACTTCAAATCGTACAGCTTTACATGTTTGTGATTGATCAAACACAAATTCATATTTATTGTTTGTAAGTTTCATATCAGAAACTTCTGCAATCTTCGTTTCATTACCAGACTTATCAATTCCATATACAGTTGCACTTTTCCAAGTACCGTTTCCTCCACCTTGTCTGGCAACATATTCTAGGCTATCGAATGTGATTTCTTTTCCGAAACTCACTGTTAATGTATGAATTCCACCACAATGATCTTGTCCACTATAGTTAGAATGCCAATATGTATTTGGCTTGTTATCAAGAACATCTTTTGCAGATCCATCGCCGCCAGTTCCTACTTCATCTGTTTGTTGTGAACATGCTTCAGCATCCCAACCTTTCTTAGAAAGTTTTTTGCTTGTTACATTGATTCCGAAGTTGTCTGCAGCTTTTTGTGCATCATCATAATATAATGCACTATTTCTAACAACAACATCCCCCACAAATCCTGTGAAGTTTGTACTTCCAAGTACAACAGGAGCACCACTTAAGTCTGTACCATGATTTTTCTTATCATATGCTGATGTTGCTAATCTTCCATCTACATATAGTTTCAACATTCCATTTGATTCACGAACTGCGTGTACTGCATGCAATTTACCATCATTCACTTTACCAATTGTTGTAGTTTGTGTTACTGACTCTTTGTATTCGCTAGTATTAAATTTACCACTCGCATGTTCTACTACTGTAGTTACATTTTCTTTACTAGTCACTTGTTGTCCTTTAACATTGAATACTACATATCCATCTGCATCAATAGATAATTGGAAATCTTCGCCCTGTTTTAATAAAACAGTATTACTTGATTTAGTATCAACAGCCATTGATACACTGAAATCAGCATCACCTATAATTCCGTTTTCAGTCATTGTATAAGCTTTGTTTTTTAAGTTTAGAAGTGTTTTACTATCTGATTTGCTTTCAGAGACATCACCTTTTACATCTTCTTTTGAAGCTGCTTTCGCAATTTCTTTTGCTGTTCTAGCCTTTACTTCAACTGCAGATGCTTCATTTCCATAAACATCTTTAATTCCATTGATGCTTACATCGGCTGTTTCTTTTAAATCACTTACCTTAACTTCAAATGTACGATAATCATCTTGTAATACAGCTTCTGCTGATTTTCCATTTACCTTGAACTTGATATTATCAGATACTCTTTCGTTGAAACGAACTTCTACAGTATCTTTCTTTGTAATCTTAGCAGATACAAATCCTGGTGCTTTACTATCTGTATTTCCATATTGATAAATCACAGAAGAGTTTGGTTCAAGAGTTACTTTTAAAGTATCACCATAAGAAACTATGTTTCCTGTAGTTCCAGCTGCATAAGGATAAATAGAATATTCTTTTAATCCCTTCATTGAAGTTGGAACACCCACAATGTTGTCCAGTGTCAATTCATATGTTTGTTTTGTTGCAGTTGGGTTTACAAAAGATACAAATCCCTTTTTGTTATTCCATGCAGAATATCCATAAACACCGTTAGATGGGTTTTTACCTTCTTGCACAAATAGTTTTGCATTCTTCAACACGTTGTGGTTTGTTTTTGCAAAATCTAATACATCTGCAGTTACTTGCCATTTTTCTGCATCAAATAAACTTGGTGAATAATACAATTCCCAGAATGCAGTTCCACGCATCGCATTATCTAATAAGTATTCACGGAATACTTCAGTTGTTGCATTACTTCCATCTGATACGCCATAAATTGGGTCGTGGTTGTAAATATTCTTTAATGGGAATTGAATTTGATTTTTCTTATATAAGTTATTGTATACATTGTCACGATAATAAATCTTTTTCTGATGTCTTTCACCTGAAGCACCTGCTTCACCAGTATCACCTGAATCTTGTACCCAAATTGTATTTACCCATTGTAATAACCAAGGACTTAAGTTCACATAACATGTCGCATTGATCCATAATCCTTTGCCTTCTTGCGCTCTTGCTGCGCGGGCATGTTCAATTACGTCTGTCCAAGCTTCCCACATATCACTTGTGTAGTACATATCGTGGTTGCCACCTGTCATGTGATTGTGATTTGGATTGTTACACGGTCTTGATGCAAATCCATCCCATTTCCAGTAATCAATATTAAATCTTGTTTGATAGTCAATGAAACGATCTTCGAAGTTCTTCAAATACGTTCTGGAACCTGTACAAATTACATTTCCTAATGCACTATTACTTTGCATTTCTGCAGTTCCCATAGCCTCTAAGTATTTCGCAAATCCACCAAAGAAGTTATATCCACCTTGAGGACCCACCCAAACACCAAATGAAGATTGGAATTTATCTGTCAATTCAGTTGATGTATATAATTCATTAGGGAACTTACTATTGAATTCCCAGAAACCAGTTTGGTTTTGTGTAGTACCTGATTCTCCTGGTGCATTTACTCCACCTACCGCATTGTTATAGTTATTCCATCCATCATCTACTACATAACTATCTAAAGGTTCTACACCATTTTGAGCCAATCCTTTTTCTGCTCCAAGGAATGATTTTTCAATACTTTCATCATTGATATTCATCATGTTGTCATACCAAGAGTTGTATTGTTTTCTAAAGTCAGATGGTGTCGCGATATCTTCAATATAGTTAAAGAAATCCGTTTGAACTACATCAGTAGGCGTTCCTTGTGCTGCACCAACAACATTGTTCCATGTACGATATGTTTTTCCTTCGTTAGTAACATTCTGTCCATCACTTGCCATTTTCGCAATTGATTTTCCAGAATAATAACGAATCTGCATTGCATTATCTTCGTTTACATCTGTATCCTGTGCAGGAAATTCAGAACCAAAGAATAATCCATTCGCATAAATTGGTTGTCCTAACATCAATTCATGTTTTCCAATCCACATAGATGAAATGTTACTTTGATCTGGAATGCTCCATACACCTTGTGTTCCTTCCGGAATTACAAAATTATCAAAGTCAATATAATCAATC
>NZ_DBMEXE010000014.1:0-16725 GCF_056804935.1 Holdemanella sp.
TCATAGTACAATCCCATCCTATTTCTTATAAGTAGATACTCTAATCATACCATTGATTTTTTCAATTGGAGAAATATCAACTTCTGAATCTAAATCAATAATTGTATACGCAATATCTTTTTTAGATTTATTCATTAAGTTTTCAATATTAGCATCCTTAAAAATATCTGTGATTTGAGAAATCATTTTAGGCTTATTTTCATGAATACAAGTGATTCTAAATGGTGAATTCATATCCATCTTCGCATTTGGTAAATTGACAGAATTTGATATATTTCCATAAGTTAAATAATCCATTAGTTCCTGAGCGGCTTTTACAGCACAATTCTCTTCACTCTCTTCGGTTGAAGCACCTAAGTGAGGAATTGCGATGACTTTATCATTTTGAATAACTTTTAAACTTGGAAAATCAGTCACATAAGATTCAACTTTGTTGTCATCTAATGCCACCAATAGAGCATCTTCATCAACGAGGCCACCACGAGCAAAGTTTAATAATTTGACGCCATCTTTCATCTTGTCAAAACTATCTTTATTGATAAAGTTTTTAGTTCCATCATTTAAAGGCACATGAATCGTAATAAAATCACATTGACGATATAAATCATCAATATTTGTGACATGATTTACATATCGAGATAAGTTCCATGCAGCATCGACTGACATATATGGATCATATCCATAAACTTTCATACCAAAGCGTAAGGCTAGATTGGCAACCTGGATACCAATGGCACCACAACCGATGACACCTAGTGATTTACCGGTTAATTCATGTCCAGCATATTTCTTTTTTTGTTTTTCAATATCTTTTGTGATGTTCTCATTTTCTTTTTGCGTTTGGATCCATTCAATACCATGATAAATATCACGACTTGCAAGTAACATACCCGCAAATACAAGTTCTTTTACGGCATTACTATTTGCACCTGGAGTATTGAATACGGCAATCCCTTTTTTAGTACAAGTATCAATATCAATGTTGTTGACACCAGCACCTGCACGAGCGATGGCTTTAAGGTTGGCATTATATTCAATATCATGAAGATTGGCACTACGAACTAAAATGGCATCTTCATCTTCCATATTTTCGTTTACTTCATAATCTGGCGTAAACTGATCTAAACCAATTTGCGCAATATTATTGTAGAGTTTTATTTTAGGCATTATAATTCTCCTCTTCAAATTTCTTCATAAATGCAATTAGGGCTTCTACACCTTCAAGTGGCATGGCATTATAAATACTTGCACGCATACCACCAACCGTTCTGTGACCTTTAATATTTACAATTCCTGCTTCTTTTGCTTCTTTAACAAATTTAGTATCTAGATCTTTATCACCAGTCACAAAAGGAACATTTGTATAAGAACGATCTTCAGGTACAACAGGATTTGAATAGAGTTTAGAAGCATCGATATAGTCATATAATAATTTAGCTTTTTGACGATTGATCTTTTCCATGTTTTCCAATCCACCAATTTGTGTTTCTAGCCATTCAAGTACTAAACCACAAATATAGATGGCATAAGTAGATGGCGTATTGAACATAGAATCATTGTCAGCATATGTTTTGTAGTTTAACATGCTTGGTGTTTTTTCATCAGCTAAACCAATCAAGTCTTTTTTTATGATAACCACAGTTAAACCTGCAGGCCCCATATTCTTTTGGGCACCGGCAAAAATTAAATCATATTTAGAAACATCCGTTCTTTCACTTAAAATACAACTTGATAAATCTGCAACTAATAACTTTCCTTCATGTGGAGGAAGTTCTTTATATTTAGTTCCATAGATTGTGTTGTTCTCACAAATATATACATAATCAGAATCTTCACTTAAATCTTCTTGTTTAATTTTAGGAATATACGTAAAGTTATCTTCTGCACTTGATGCGACTACATTTACTTTTCCTAATTTTTCATGTTCTTTTAAAGCTTTCTTTGTCCATTGACCCGTATTGATCAAATCTACGTTATGTTTTTCTAAATTCAAAGGAATCATAGTAAATTGTAAAGAAGCACCTCCTTGTAAGAATAAAATTTCATATTCATCAGGAATGTTCATCAATCTTTTTAATCTTGCTTTACAAGTATCTATAATATCCTGGAATTCACTGGAACGGTGGGACATCTCCATAACACTCATTCCACTATTATGAGTATCTAACATTTCGCTTGCAGCTTTTTTTAAGACCCATTCTGGTAAGCATGCGGGACCGGCACTAAAGTTATATACACGTGTCATTTTGTTACCTCGGTGAAAATATTTCCACCTTTCCTTTCTTTTGTGTTTCATGATTATACATTTATTTACATTATATTTCAAGAAATTTGTTCATAGATTGAATTCATGTGTACTTAAAATCAAAACAAATTATTTAACAAAACCTTAACAGAACCATTTTTTTCGTTTAACAAACATGCATTATGATATGTGTGTCGAAAGAAAAGAGGACAAGGAAAATATGAATAAGTTTTTAAAAGGTGCAATGATCGTAGGATTATCTGCAGCTATGGTAGGATGTAGTTCAAATGTTGCATCCGATGACAGTGATTCAAAAAATGAAAGTTTAAGCGGAACAATTACAGCCGCAGGTTCAAGTGCGTTGAAACCATTGGTGGATGTTGCAGCCGAACAGTTTTCAAACGAAAACCTAGATGTTTCAATTACAGTAGATGCTGGTGGTTCAGGAGAAGGCTTAAAACAGGTAGCTGATAAAACCGTTACACTAGGAAACTCCGATGTTGCAGCTGAAGAAAAATTAGATAAGGATCAAGCTAAAGATTTAGTCGATCATCAAGTTTGTGTTGTAACAATGGCTCCAATCGTAAATAAAGATGTTGGTGTTAAAGATTTAACCAAACAACAATTGATTGATATCTTCACAGGAAAAACAACAAACTGGAAAGATGTTGGTGGACCAGATGAAGACATTGTCTTAGTTACTCGTCCAACTTCATCAGGAACAAGAGCAACATTCCAAAAATATGCATTAGATGGAAATGAAGAAGCAAGCAACACTTCAATGGAAACAGATGATTCTGGTGTATTGTTACAAAATGTAACAGATACAAAAGGTGCAATCGGTTATGTGGCATTATCTTATTTAGTAGACAATGACGATGTAGATACAGTCGCAATTGATGGGGTTGAACCAACATTAGAAAACACATATAGTGGTGACTACAAAGTTTGGACATTCGAACACATGTACACAAATGGAGAACCAGATAAAGCAACAAAGGCATTCTTAGATTACATCATGGGTGAAAAATTCGGTAAGAAAATGGAATCATTAGGCTATGGTGTTTCTAGCAAAATGGAAAAAACAGATCACTAATTGCGAGTTCTTTAACGGACATTGAAATATATGTCCGTTATTCATTTAGTTTGGAGGAATTTGATGAGTCGTAAAAGCATGTTTTGTAAAGAATATTTTTGGCAGATTCTCGTTACAATTGGTGGTCTGTTCGTGATATTTGTAACTCTATTAATTGGAGCTTTTCTAGTTTATAAAGGTTCTGATACATTTTTAAAATTTCATCATACTCTACAAGAGTTTCTTGGCAGTGCAAACTTTGCACCAATGGATAATGCCAGTTCAAAAGGACATGTAGGAGCCTTGATCTTTATTGTTGGATCGCTATGTGTTTGTGGATTGGCCTTATTGATTGCCACGCCTTTTGCGTTAGGATCATCTATTTTTATGACAGAAATTTCACCTAAGTTTGGTGAAAAATTCTATCGTCCTATGGTAGAAATTTTTGCCGGAATTCCTAGTGTTGTCTATGGATGGGTTGGATTAACGGTCTTGATTCCGTTCTTAAAGAAAGTATTTGATTTGCAGGTAGGACACTCTATACTTGCAGCAAGTCTTGTTTTATCCATTATGATATTTCCATCAATTACCAGTGTTGCCAGTGATGCGATTCGAGCTGTTTCAAAAGAAACACGAATGGCTGCTTATGGACTTGGCTCAACACGCTGGCAAACGATATATCGTGTCGTAATTCCTGCTGCATTACCTGGAGTCATTTCAGGAATTGTTTTAGGACTGGCAAGAGCGTTTGGTGAAGCTTTAGCTGTTGCGATGGTTATTGGTCAGACAACGGCTTTACCTAAGAGTATTTTTTCTACTTCAAAAACACTAACAACGGAAATTGCAGCTCAAATGGGAAATGCGATGGAAGGTGGAGAAATGAAGGCAGCCCTATGGACAATGGCTTTATTGTTGTTCTTGATTTCGTTATTGTTTATTACTATTATTCATAAGTTTTCAAAACCGAAAGGAGAATAGAGATGGATTCTAGAATTAAAAGAGCAAAAATGATTGATCAATTCATGACAATCGTCTTCTATGGTATCGCCTTATTCTTCTTTTTACTTCTTGTAGGCTTTGCCGGTAAAGTTATTATTGGGGGCTTGTTAGGGGCTAAACCAGAAATGTTTGGCTTTACTCGATCTGGCAGCATTGGAAACCAAGTTTTTAATACGATTTACTTAGTATTTATTTCTTTGTTGGTTTCGGTTCCAATTGGAATATTAGCCGGCATTTATTTGGCGATGTACGCAAAACCAGGGCTTGTAACACGCTTTTTAAGAACTTGTATTGAAACATTGTCTTCTTTACCAAGTATTGTTGTCGGTTTATTTGGATATTTGATTTTCTTAGTTGTCATTGGATTATCAAAAAGTTTATTAGCAGGTGCTCTGTCTATATCAATTCTAAGTTTACCTTTGATTACAACAACTACAGAAGATGCGATAAAAGGTTTGCCTGAAGGCTATTATCACGGAAGTATGGGACTTGGAGCAACAAAGTGGCAAACCATATTCCATGTACTATTGCCAGCATGCCTATCACGTATTATGACCGGTGTTATTTTAGCGGCTGGTCGTGGATTTGGTGAAGCTGCTGTATTACTTTATACAACTGGTTCAGGAAGCGATTTGCGTTGGAATAATTTTAGTTTTACTTCTCCAACATCGCCAATTAATGTGTTAAGACCTGCTGAAACATTATCTATCCAAATCTGGAACTTACAAACCAATGGACAAGATCGAGCATTGGCTAATTTATCTAGTGCTGTGTTGATGATTTTAGTATTGGCATTTAGTATTGGAGCCAATGTCTGGTCAAGACACATTTCCAAAAAACAAGCTGGATTAGAGAAATAGAAAGGTTATGTATGAATAATAAATTTACAGTGAATGATCTGAATTTATATTATGGTGATTTTCATGCCTTAAAGAATATAAATTTGGATATCAAAGAAAAAGAAATTACAGCATTCATTGGTCCTAGTGGATGTGGTAAATCAACATTTTTAAAAACATTGAATCGAATGAATGACTTGGTGGAAAGTACTAAAATCACAGGTGATATTTGCCTAGATGGAACGGATATCTACAAAAATATGGATGCGATTGAATTAAGACGTAGAGTTGGAATGGTATTTCAACAGCCTAATCCATTCCCAAAAAGTATTTATGACAATATTGCGTATGGCCCAAGAATTTTTGGAATCAAAAAGAAAAGTGAATTGGATGAAATTGTTGAAAGAAGTTTAAGACAAGCTGCCATTTGGGATGAAGTGAAGGATCGTCTACATAAATCAGCTTTAGGAATGTCTGGTGGCCAACAACAACGCTTATGTATCGCAAGAGCCTTGGCTATGCAGCCTGAAGTATTGTTGATGGACGAACCTACAAGTGCTCTAGATCCAATTTCAACTAGTAAGATTGAAGAATTGACTTTAGAATTGAAAAAAGACTATACAATCGTTATTGTTACTCACAATATGCAGCAAGCTATGCGTATTAGTGATAAAACAGCCTTCTTCTTATTGGGTGATTTAATTGAGTATAGTGATACAGAAACATTGTTCTCTACGCCAAAAGAAAAGAAAACAGAAGACTATATTACAGGGAGGTTTGGATAATGGTTTTACCTACAAAGTTTTTAAAACAAACAAAACAGTTAGAACTGACTATGACACAAATGTCTCAAGACTGTTTAAAAGGATTGTGGTTTTGCAAGCACGCTATTTTAGATGGAAACAAAACTTTAGTTCAAGATGTTTCGCAAATGCATGAAGAAGTGAGTGAACAAGGAAGAGAAGCTGAACAAATTTGTATGAAGATTCTTCTTCTTCAACATCCGGTTGCGAAAGACTTAAGACGTATTACTGTAGCTACAAATACAATTCGTGATCTAACACGTATCATGGATCAGGAAAAAGAAGTTTCAGAACTGATTTGTGCTTTGAATATGGAAGATTTAGTTGTGGATGATAGTATTCAACAACAATTTATCATCGCAAAAGAAATGATTACACTTGCGATTGAAGGTTTTATTCAGAAAGACGAAAAAGCAGCAGATCAAGTTATTAAAATGGATGATCAAGCGGATGCACAATATGAAAAGGCTAAAGAGGTCTATGTTGATTTATTGGCCAGAAAAGAGCATGATACAGGGACTCTAGTGGATGTGTTACTTGTCGGTAAGTACTTAGAAAGAATTTGTGATCATTGTGTAAATATTGGAAAATGGGTTCTTTATCAAAAGTCTGGTATTTTTGAAGCAATTGAATAAAACAAAAAAGCTGTAAGCAAATTTGCTTACAGCGTATTTTTTACTTGGTGGAGCGTATCGGGATCGAACCGATGACCCCCTGCGTGCAAGGCAGGTGCTCTCCCAGCTGAGCTAACACCCCAAGTGCCTTTTAATATTACCTAATAATTTTGGAAAATGCAAGCTTTTTTTGGTAAAATTAAATTATGAAAAAGAAATGGACATGGATCATTATATTATGTATATTCAATTTCAGCTTAATGGGCTTTATTTTAACACACCCCACACCAAATTCGAAAGAAGCAACAAAGGTTGTAAAAAATGTTTCTTCAAAAAAACAGGAAGATAAAAAATCATTTACGTTTGTAGGTGTAGGTGACAACTTGTATCATGGTGCGATGTATTGGTACCCATACCAAAGAGATGGATATTACAATTTTGATTCCTATTATGAAATGACAAATAAATATACACAAAATGCAGATTTGGCATATATCAATTTTGAAACTTTATGCATTGGAGAAGAGTATGAATTGAGTGGATACCCTACTTTTAATGGACCTACAGAAATTCTGTCTTCAGTCAATAAGGCTGGCTTTGATTGGTGGAGTTTAAGTTCAAATCACTCTATGGATCGAGGGGCTGAGGGCTTATTAACACAGATTGATTTGATTCGAAAGAATTATCCAGATGTTATTACGACGGGTTCGCATACGTCTCAAAAGGATAAAAAGCGTACATTAGTAAAAGAAATCAATGGAATCAAAGTAGGATTTCTTGGATATACCTATGGCTTGAATGGATTTAGTGTGCCTGAAGATAAGCCATGGCTTGTGGATTTGATTGATAAGGATCAAATGAAAAAAGATATGGAAGCTTTAAGTAAAGTGAGCGATGTCCAATTGGTTTCTATGCATTGGGGTGAAGAATATCAGATGGAGCCGACTGAAGAGCAGGAAGATTTGGCAAATTATTTAAATGAACTAGGTGCCGAGGTTGTGATTGGTTCACACCCACACGTTATTGAACCGGCAAAAGTTATTAAAGGAAAGAAGCAAGATACACTTGTGTATTATTCATTAGGAAATTATACGAGTGCCCAGGATATGGATATTACTATGGTTGGTGGAATGGCGAGCTTTACACTGAATTATGATCTAGATACAAAAAAGACTTCTTTTACAGATACTAAATTTATTCCATTGATTACATGGTTTGATGTAGGGTATAATGCATGGAAGACTTACCCAATCGAAGATTACAATGATTCGCTTGCACAAACACATAACTTAGCTTCGAATTATGATCTTTCAAAAGAATGGGTACAACAATTTGTCCAGTCTGTAATGCAAGATTGTGATGGAGTAGAGGTGGTTTTAGAATGAGTCAAAATCAAAAGACAATAGCCGAAAATCGTAAGGCAAGACATGAATATGAGTTGTATGATCGTTTTGAAGCAGGTTTAGTGCTTCAGGGAACAGAAATTAAAAGTATTCGAAGAGGAAAAGTTCAATTAAAGGATAGCTATATCAGTTTTCAAAAAGGGGAAGCTTTTATTAAAGGTATGCATATTTCTCCTTATGAATTTGGAAACCGATTTAATCATGATGAAACGCGTGATCGCAAACTCTTAATGCATAAGCAGGAAATTCAAAAATTGGAGCAATCTGCGCGTGTAAAAGGATATACAGTCGTTCCAGTAAGAATTTATTTATATAAAGGTTTGGCAAAGTTAGAAATTGCTTTGGCGAAAGGTAAAAATCTTCATGATAAGCGTGAGTCTCAAAAGGCGAAGGATGCGCAAAGAGAGATTCAAAAGGCCTTGAAAAATCAGTATTAATAGATTATACTGATGTTCCTTGGGGATGTTCAGGCATTCGATGAGTAAATGTTTGGATTCAGCCACAGCCACGAAGGATACGTGTAATAACCAACTTAAATTAATTGCTAAAAATAAACTTGCTAATGTATTTGGTATGAACCAAAGCATGGCTTTCGCTGCTTAATTTTATTGCCTACGTTTGGCTTTGCAGCCCCTTTCTGAAATTTCGCTTTCTTATTTCAGACTGAGTGTTAAAGAAAAGAAGATAGAAATAAGTATTGGCTAGCTGCTTATTTTGAATCAACTATAGCTAACCCAAAAGAATTTTTGTTTCCATCCGAAACTTTTGGATAACTAGATGGAAAAAGCTGTAAACGCTGTCTCGTGGGACTTTGCTTAGACAGGAGTTCGATTCTCCTCATCTCCACCAAAGACTATTAACGCCTATTCAGGGCGTTTTTTTCATGCCTTCAATTATTTGGATAAACCATATATAATGGAATGGAAAGAAGGTATAGTATGAAAATTGCAGTCAGTTATAAGGATGGAGAAGTATTTCAACACTTTGGTCATAGTTCAGAATTTAAAATCTATGAAACAGATCATAATGAAATTATTAAGAGTGAAGTAATTACAGTCGAAGGACATGGACATGTTAGTGTTTCGAATGCTCTAAAAGAACAAAATGTAAACATTGTACTTTGTGGTGGTATTGGACAAGGGGCTAAAACTGCATTGGCTAGTTTTGGGATTCATTCATTTGGTGGAGTAACCGGAAATGCGGATGAGGCTGTTAAGAAATATTTAAGTGGAAAACTAGAATTTACAACGGATGTGACTTGTACAAAACATGATTCTGGCGAAAGTCATTCATGTGGTGGACATTGTCATTAATTCTTGAGTTTTTCTTTTGACACACCTCGTATTTCGGTCTATAATCTAGGCAACAATAGTGATAAGGATATGAATACATTCTATTCAAATGTAGAGAGAGTGTGGTTGGTGAAAACACTTTGCGAATGTATGTATTTACTCCCTTTGAATTGCCCTTGAAAAAGTGTGCCGTAATTCTTGCGTTAAAAGGTTTGAGGTGTATACAGTAATTGTATAAACAAAGGTGGTACCGCGTGCGACAGACGTCCTTTGATGGCTGTCGCTTTTTATATGGAAAAATGGAGGAAAGTAAAATGGAATTAGTGAATGTATTAGAAAATGAACATTTATCTATGTTGAACCACTCATGTGCTCATATGATGGCTCAAGCTGTTAAGCGTTTATATCCAAATGCTAAATTCTGGGTAGGACCTGTTATTTCTGAAGGTTTCTACTACGATATGGATTTAGGAGATGTAAAATTAAAAGAAGAGGATTTGGCAAAAATCGAAAAAGAAATGAAGAAAATTGCCAAAGACGGAAAGAGAATTGTTCGTGAAGAAATCTCTAAAGAAGATGCTTTAGAAATGTTCAAGGATGATCCTTATAAAATTGATTTGATCAACGGATTAGAAGATGGAAATATCACAATCTATCGTCAAGGTGAATTTGCGGACTTATGTCGTGGACCTCACGTTGAGACTGTTAAGATGTGTAAAAACTTTAAATTGTTGAAACATTCTGGTGCTTACTGGAAAGGTGATGCAAACAATAAAATGCTTCAACGTGTTTATGGTATTTGTTTCGATACAAAAGAAGAATTGGAAGCTCACTTAGAAGCTTTAGAAGAAGCTAAAAAACGTGACCACAAGAAATTAGGGAAAGAAATGGGCTTATTCACAATTAGTGAATTTGCGCCAGGTATGCCTATCTTCTTGCCAGATGGAATGATTTTACGTAACATTTTGGAACAATACTGGTATCAAGAACATACAAAAGAAGGATATCAATTCATTAAGACTCCAATTATGATGTCAAAAGAATTATGGGAGTTGAGTGGACACTGGGATCACTATAAAGACAACATGTACACTTCAATGGTCGATGATCGTGAATTCGCAATTAAACCAATGAACTGTCCAGGAGCTTTATTAGTATATAACTCAACTTTGCACTCATATAAAGATTTACCATTGCGTTTAGGGGAATTAGGACAAGTACACCGTCACGAAGCAAGTGGTGCATTGAATGGATTGTTCCGTGTGCGTACATTCACACAAGATGATGCGCACTTATTTGTAACTCCTGATCAATTGGAAGAAGAAGTTAAAAAAGTATTACAATTGGTAGATCGTATTTATTCTGTATTTGGTTTACCATATGAAATTGAATTATCAACACGTCCAGAAAGTGGATATATTGGATCTGAAGAAATTTGGGATGCTTCAGAAAAAGCATTGGCACAAGCTTGTGTTCATGCAGGTAAAGAATATAAAGTAAATCCTGGAGATGGTGCATTCTATGGACCTAAATTGGATATCCATATCAAAGATAGCTTAGGACGTGTATGGCAATGTGGTACTGTACAGTTGGATATGAACTTGCCTGAAAGATTCGAATGTAAATATGTAGATGCAGATGGAACAAAGAAAACTCCAATTATGTTACACCGTGTAGTTTATGGATCAGTTGAACGTTTCATTGGTATCTTGATCGAACACTTTGGTGGACACTTCCCATTATGGCTAGCTCCACGTCAATTTGTTGTAATTCCAGTACACCACGAAAAACATGTTGAATACGCAAATAAAGTATGTGATGCATTAACAGCATTAGGAATGCGTGCAACAGTAGATTCTCGTAACGAAAAATTGGGTTATCGCGTTCGTGAGGCACAGCTACAAAAGGTTACTTACCAAATCGTAGTTGGTGATGGAGAGCAAGAAAACAATACAGTTACAATTCGTCAGAGTGGTAAAAAGGATAGTGTTACATTATCTTTAGATGAAGCTTTAGCTAAATTTAAAGCTGAAGTAGACAACAAAACATTGTTTGGAAAGTAAGAGTTTAGAGGTCAAAAATTGACCTCTAAATTTTTTTTATCTTTTTTAAAAAAATTGCTTGCAATAAGTTTTTATCCATGTTATTATTAACGGGCGTTACGGATAACGCAGGTTGTTCTAAAAAATAAGTATTCTGGAAATATTCTTGGAGAAGTACTCAAGTGGCTGAAGAGGTGCCCCTGCTAAGGGTATAGGTCGGGAAACTGGCGCGAGAGTTCAAATCTCTCCTTCTCCGCCATCTTATTTTTGGAAAATTATGGTCCAGTGGTGTAGTGGTTAACATGCCTCCCTGTCACGGAGGAGATCGTGGGTTCGAGTCCCATCTGGACCGCCATTCATGCAGATGTAGTTCAATGGTAGAACACAGCCTTGCCAAGGCTGATACGGGGGTTCAATTCCCCTCATCTGCTCCATTTAAAATTAAATATTGGTCCAGTGGTGTAGTGGTTAACATGCCTCCCTGTCACGGAGGAGATCGTGGGTTCGAGTCCCATCTGGACCGCCATTTAGAAATTTAAGTCATCTTAGGATGACTTTTTTCTTTATATTGACTATTGTTTTGTTTCTTAGTTTAATAAACCTATGATTATTAATGCGAGTGGAAGAACAGATATTGTAGCATATTATATGGATTGGTTTGTGAACCGCTGGAATGAAGGGTATTTTGATGTAAGAAACCCTTTTAATCCAAAACTTGTCAGTCGTATCTTTGTATCTGATGTAGATATGATTGTATTTTGTACAAAAAATCCATTGCCATTGCTTGATACAATACATTTATTTTCTGTACCCATTCAGCTACAAGTTACCATCACTGGATACTTTAAAGATATGGAACCTCAAGTACCTGACAAAGGAGAAATCATTGCGTGTGTTCAAAAACTGTCTTCTTATCTAGGAAAAGAAAATGTATGTGTGCGATATGATCCAATTCTTTTGAATTCCAAATATAATGTTGATTATCATGTTCGTGCCTTTAATAAATTATGCACAATGTTAAAAGGATATGTATCTAAAATAATTGTCTCTTTTGTGGATGATTATAAAAATGTTCGAAATAATCATTTGGATTATCATGAACCCTCTAATGAGGAATATCTTAAGTTAAAAGAAGCTTTTGAAAAGAATGATATGAAGATTGTTAGTTGTATGGAAAATAAATATCATATTGGTGATGAAAAGGATTGCTGCATCAGCATTAAATATGCCTTTGAAAGAACAGGCAAGCTTTTTAAAGAATGGAAGGCAAGAGATTGCCATTGCGTGAATATGGTGGATGTTGGTGCTTATAATTCATGTTTACACGGATGCAAATATTGCTACGCCAATTTTGATTCCAAACAAATTGTATCAAACTATAAGATGCATGATGTGAACTCTAGTTTATTGATTGGACATTTGAATTTGGATGATCA
Organism: Holdemanella sp.; assembly: GCF_056804935.1. Lineage (NCBI taxonomy): Bacteria > Bacillati > Bacillota > Erysipelotrichia > Erysipelotrichales > Erysipelotrichaceae > Holdemanella > Holdemanella sp. Next base: position 12,749 of record NZ_DBMEXE010000014.1, read on the forward strand.
AGTCAAAATACGAAGAAAATAAAATGAGTGAAGCTAGTTTGTTTTGCTTCACTCATTAATTTTGTATAGATTTTTGTTAGTTGCTCTTTTTCATCGTTTGTCATTTTTCTTTCGGTCGCATCATGACTTTCTGATGTTCCTTCATGTCCATCAATGACTTTTCCATTCTTTACAACTAGCACTAGAGGAACATACAAGGTTAGAACATCCTCATCGTTATTTGACATATAATCTTGGATATATGGTTCAATAATCGCTTTTTGATCATCTGTATAAAGACGATTCTTTTCTTCGTCTCTTACTTTTACATATTGGATGTCGATCCCATTGTCTTTTGCGACTTTCTTTAAAATGGGTTTAGCTTCTTTGCACCAAGGACAACTTGAAAATCCGAAATATAAAACACCCGATTTTTCTTGAGTGAAGTATTGAATGGCTTCATCAAAGCTAATTTCATTAAAATTTGTTTTAGTATTGTCTTTTTCGTTGCACTTTTCTTCTTCGCTTGTTACATCACAAGCTTTTTTTGAAGTCGAAGTTGTACTCTTTGTTGGTGCTTGACACGCGCATAATGTAAGACTTAAAAGTATGAGTAATAATTTTTTCATGTTCCTAATATACAAATAAATTTAAAAAAAGTAAATAAAAAAGCTTCGATCTCTCGAAGCTTAAAAATCTTAGTGGGGCGGCTGACGCGATTCGAACGCGCGCGTGACGGAGCCACAATCCGCTGTGTTAACCAACTTCACCACAACCGCCATGTTTGCTTGACGCTTAAATAATATACCATGTGATTCTGTACTTTGCAAGCAAAAAAGTAAAATAAATTAAAAAAAGTGTATTTTTTTTCGTATAAGAGTATATGAAGGTAAAAGAGATGGAAGTGGAACAGCGCCCACGAGAAAAAGCGCTACGCTATGGCTTAGAATCTTTGAGCGATTTAGAGTTGGTTGCCTTGATTCTTCAAAGCGGGAATAAAAATCGTTCCGTATTCGAAATTGCATCCGATGTATTGAAAGAAAGTGAAGGTTTATCAAAATTAATGTCAATGCATGTAAATACATTGATGCAGATTCAAGGAATACGAGAAGTTAAAGCTTTACAGCTTCTGGCAAGTGTGGAACTCAGTAAACGTGTCATTAGATCAAAGGTATATCATGCCTCCATTATGAGACCTGAAGATGTGATTGAATGGTTTGAATTTGAGTATGGCTCTTTGCCACAAGAATGTTTTATTGCTCTGTATTTAGATACTAAAAGTAAACTCATTTCTCATCGTGTTTTGTTTAAGGGAACATTGAATGAAAGTGTAGTACATCCTAGAGAAGTGTTTAAAGAGGCTTTTCTTCAAAACGCAAACTCCGTTTTGATTGCCCATAATCATCCGTCTGGTGATTGTACACCATCCAAAGCAGATTTTGAGGTGACCTATAAAATGGTTCATGTCGCAATGACAATGGGAGTGAATTTAATTGATCACATTATTGTAGGACAAAATCAATATTATTCGTTTAAAGAGCATAAATATCTCGATTGAAAGAAGGAGGCTTTATCGCTATAATATAAGTTAGTTTGGGGGATATTATGCGTAAATTTACTCGAATTCAAAAAAGATTACTTACGACAATTGTCGTTTTATGTATACTAGCATGTGCAATGTTTGGCTTAAGACAAAACTCCATCACGAATATTGGATATAGTGCATGGACATACTTAAAATATGGATTAATTCAATATCCGCTGTCTTCAATCGGAAATGCAGTTAATGATTTTGCGAATCTTTGGCATGCTTATGATGATAATGAATATTTGTCAAAACAATTGGCAGAACAAAAGAATTATCAGACGGCATATGAAGATGAAAGAAATAAAAATAAACAACTTGAAGGGTTGCTTGAAATGAAAGACGGATTTGGGGATGCTAAAACAATCAGTGTATCTGTTTTAGAACGTTCAAGTGATTCGTGGTTGCAGACAGTGACAATTTCAGCTGGCAAAAAACAAGGGGTAGAAAAGAATATGCTTGTGGCAACAAGTGATGGTGCCATTGGCTTGGTTGAAAGTGTTCAAACAATGACGAGCACTGTACAATTGTTGACAAGCCAACATTTAAGTAATGATATTGCGATAAAGATGTCTTTGGAAGATGGTACAAGTGTAGAAGGTGTTTTACAATCGTATGATACAGAAAAAAAGGCATATCGAGTATCTTTATTTGACAATGATGCGATTGTCACAAAAGGACAAAAAGTTGCGACAAGTGGTAAGGGTGGAAATTATCCGAGTGGAATTTTGATAGGTGAAGTAAAAGATGTATCTTTAAATGATGACTCCATTATTTCAACTGTCTATGTATCACCTGTATCCAATATGAAAAGCTTTGACTATTGTCTTGTGATTGGAAAAGAGGAGAGTAAATGATAAATAAGGAACGTTATTCATTTATTTTCTTAGCCATTTTAGCTATGTTAGATCAATTGATTGCTTCTTTGTTTGGCGTTGATTTTACATATTCCTCACTATCTTTAGTTAGCCATCTATGTTTTTGTGGATGCCTATTAGTAGTGTTTCATGAAAGAAGTTTAAATCGGTTTCTATATGCTTGTTTATGTGGCCTTTGTGTGGGAATGTTTTTTACTTCAGACTGGCTTGTTAAGATGCTTTTGTTTGGCTTGTTTGGCTGGGCTATTGGCTTTTTTCAAGAAGCGATGGATCAAGATCACTGGGTACAATTTGGTATTGTATTCCTAATGATGTTTGCGAATGATTTAATTTGTTTTTTTGGCGCAAAGATCTTCGGATATCTCACAATGAGCTTTGTGAAATGGTTTATTCACGTTGAAGCTTTGACATTGATTTTTAATGGTGTGGCTATATTCGTGTTGATCTATATTATTACAGTATTCATGCGATATGCGACAATCAAAGATATTCGATTTAAGCGGATGGAAAAGTTGAAAATGCAAAATATTCGAAGGAAATGAGTCAGGGATTCGTTTCCTTCTTTTCATATATGTTAAAATAGAAGAAAAGAGGTACGCGTATGAAAAAACTATTATTATTAGATGGAAACTCCATGCTATTTCGTGCATATTATGCAACGTTATATACACATAGAATGACTACATCCAATGGCATTCCAACCAATGCGGTTTATGGCTTTGTGATGATGTTGAACAAGGCAATTGACATTATTGAACCAGATAAGATTTTAGTGGCTTGGGATGCAGGAAAACCTACGTTTAGACACAAACAATTTGAAGCGTATAAAGGAACACGAAAACCATTGGATGAAGAATTGATTGTTCAATTTCCAATTGTTAGAGAATACTTGGATGCGGCTGGAATCAAACGTTATGAACAAGAAGGTTATGAAGCTGATGACATTATTGGAAGTATGGCCAAATGCTGCAAAGATGTTCAAACTACAATTCTGACTAGTGATCGTGATTTATTACAGTTGATTGATTCAAGTACACATGTTCTTTTGATGAAAAAGGGCTTAAGTGAAATGGATCTAATGGACGAACAAAATTTAATGGATACGTATGGAATTACTCCAAGTCAAGTTATTGATATGAAAGGATTAATGGGTGATACAGCCGATAATATTCCAGGCGTAGCCGGTGTTGGTGAAAAGACAGCCTTGCGTTTATTGAATCAATATTCCACTGTAGAAAATGTTTATGCTCATATTGATGAAGTAAAAGGAAAATTAAAAGAAAAGCTAGAAAAAGATAAAGATAATGCCTTCATGTCTTTAGAATTGGCTACTATTTATACAAAGATGGAATTGCCATTTGAATTATGCGATTGTGAGTTTACAGGAATTCAAGATAATGTGAATGCATTCTATGAAAAATATGAAATGCGATCATTGGTAAATCGTACGAAACAGAATTCATAAGCAGAAAAAAAAGAATGAAAAAAAGATAAATAATCTTGTTTATTTGTTGTTCTATTCTTTTGTTGTAACT
>NZ_DBMEXE010000015.1:0-16560 GCF_056804935.1 Holdemanella sp.
ATTTATATTAAAGCTAATCAAAAAAAGAAAGGAGCTGAACTCCATAAGTAATAAAATTTACTTACTCGTTACAGCCCCTTTCAATTTTTTCTTTTCATTATATAATTGTTTATCAGCTTCAATAAACCAATCATTCCATTTATGTATATCTTTGTGATATGGTGCACATCCAATACTCACATCTAAATCAAACGGAAAAGATAGTTTTTTTATATACGCATGAATTCTTTGGCACAAACCTTCTACATCATTTCCTTTATACACAATCACAAATTCATCCCCACCATAGCGAGCAATAAAATCACTTTTTTCAATACAAGATTCTTTTAAACAGTTCGCAATGGCCTTTAATGCTAAATCCCCTTGCGCATGTCCATGCTCATCGTTGATTTTCTTAAATCTATTCACATCCAGCACTAACAAGTACATATTTAAATCTTGACTTCTTACACACTCAAATAAATACTGTTCCATACGATTACGGTTATTCAATTGTGTTAATGGATCAATAGAAATCATTTGTTCTTCCAAACTAATATACACAATAAGGATACTAAGACTAGTTCCTACACAAAAAACAGGAATGTCGCGAAAAAAATCTTGCATTGTGCCAATCAACAATAGTGACACCATATAAATGCCTAAAATTTGATTTGATTTCTTTTGTTGATAATTCTTTGCCTTACGGCTATACACATAAGCTTGATAGGCTCCAACCATAAAATAGAGATCGTTTATAAATACATACAAAATATAGAGTGGTCCTTCTTGAAAATTTCCATATGAATCGATTTGAAATAAACACCCATTCAATGTATTTATCAACAATAATACAACACTTATAATCACAGGAAGCATCGCAAAGAGTGTTTGCGATTTCTTTTCATAATGAATATCAAGCATTGTTTGGATGTAATTAAACCAGGAAAGTGTGCATAGCGAAAAGAACAAGAAGCTCATTTCAGTTAGAAACAGGTCCTGACTATTTGTCGTCATTCGTACTAAATCAGTTTGGAAATATAATATATGTACAAAGACAACTGCCAAAAAGCTAACTTTTTGACTGTTTTTCATCATGGAATGATAGGTTTTAAAGCCTAGAATCAACATGATAGCTACACATATATAGTAGATTTCCGCAAAAAGAATTTCATTCATAAAACCATTCTACCATGAAAAAAAGATCATATCACCCTTGTTCGGTAAATATGATCTGTTTTTTTAATTAGTCTTCAAATGACAATGGTTTTAAATTCCAAATTTCTTTAGCGTATTCGCTAATTGTACGATCACTAGAGAAATATCCTGATTTGGCAATGTTTACTAACATTGTCTTAGCCCAGCGACTCTTGTCCATGTAACGAGCTTGTACTTTTTCTTGAGCATATACATATGCATCAAAGTCAGCTAATACGAAGAATTCATCGTTACGCATCATTAAGTCGTTGTTGATCAACTTAAATTCGTTTGGATCATTTGACCATGTACAATTTTTAAGTGAATCAATTACCATACGGATATTGTAGCTTGAATTATATAGGTTCCATGCGTTGTATGAGTTTTCATGACGAAGTTCATTGATGTCTTCTACATGTAAACCAAAGATTTCTGCATTTTCGTATCCAACACGCTCAACGATTTCTACGTTAGCACCATCAAGTGTACCAAGAGTGATTGCACCATTCATCATGTACTTCATGTTTCCTGTACCACTTGCTTCTTTACCAGCCGTAGAAATCTGTTCAGAAACATCTGCCGCATTCAATAAGATTTCAGCAATAGATACAGAGTAGTTAGGAATGAAGACAACCTTCATGTATTTAGAAATTTCTGGGTCATTATTAACAACATTGGCAACCATGTTGATCAATTTAATAATTTCCTTCGCTAAATCATAACTTGCTGCTGCTTTTGCAGAATAGAAGAATGTACGAGGGTAAATTCTAAATGAAGGATCCTGTTTCATTCTTAAGTATAAATACATAACGTGGAAGATATTTAATAATTGACGTTTGTATGCGTGAAGACGTTTAGCTTGGCAGTCAAAGATTGAATTCACATCAATATCAATACCTAAGTTTTCTTTTACATAGGCAGCCAAAATCTTTTTACGCTCTAATTTCACATCCATGAATTTAGCTTGTAAAGCCTCATCTTCAACGTGTGCCATTAAATCTTCTAATTTTTCTGGATTTGTCTTGAACTCATCTCCAATTGTTTCTTCTAACAACTGAGTCAATTGAGGGTTTGAGAACAATAACCATCTACGGTGAGTAATACCATTTGTCTTATTATTGAATTTATCTGGATAAATTGTCACAAAATCTTTGAATACATCATTGACTAAGATTTCAGAGTGAAGTTTCGCAACACCGTTTACACTGTGAGAACCAACAACAGCCAAGTTAGCCATGTGAACTTGTCCTTCTTTTAAGATTGAAACATTGTTGAAGATTCCACATAGTCCTCTGTGATCTACGTCATATTTGAAACGACGGTTGATTTCTTCAATGATCATATATAGACGTGGCAACAATGAACGAACCATGTCTTGAGGCCATTTTTCAAGTGCTTCTGCCATAACTGTGTGGTTTGTATACGCAACAGTCTTTGTCACGATATTCCAAGCATCATCCCAGTCATAGAAGTAATCATCTAGTAATACACGCATTAATTCAGGAATAACTAATACAGGGTGTGTATCATTTAACTGAATCGCAACTTTATCACCTAAATTATCTAAGCTTGGGTATACACGTAAGTGTGAACGAATAATTTGATCAATTCCAGCACATACAAAGAAATATTCTTGTGTTAAACGCAAACGTTTTCCTTCGATTGTTGAATCATCAGGATATACATTTGCTGTAATAGCTGTTACTTGATTCAAATATTCATTTAATCCACCTGAGTTTACAGAATCTTCATCAACTTCTGCATCCCATAAGCGAAGTGTATTTGTGGTTGTTGTATGATATCCAACGATTGGTTCGTCATAAGGTACAGCACGTACGACAAATTCTGGATGATGTTGAGCATGGAATTTTCCATATCCATCCATGTATCCATCTACGTAACCGCCAAATTTAACTTTTACGGCATGTTGAGGTTTCCATACTTCCCAAACATTACCATTCTTTAACCAGCAGTCTGGCAATTCAACCTGTTGGTTGTTTTCAATTTTTTGTTTGAACAAACCATAACGGTAACGAATACAGTTACCATGTCCTGGCAAATCAAGAGATGCTAATGAATCCATGAAACATGCGGCAAGTCTTCCTAAACCACCATTTCCTAATCCTGCATCACTTTCAATGTTTTCCATTTCATTGATGTCCATACCTAAATCTTTTAAACCATCTTTAACAACATCATAGATGTTTAGGTTCATTAGGTTGCTAGTCATTAAACGACCCATCAAGAATTCCATAGAAAAATAATAAAGCTGTTTTGATTCTGTTTTCTTGATCGCATTTTTAGTTTCTCTCCAATGCTCTCCGGCAAAATCACGAATCATGTTACCTAGGACAATATATCTCTCTTCAGGATATGTATCTTCAAAATCACGTCCATAGGCGTCAGAAACAGCATCTTTAAAGCTTTCCTTAAAACTATCTTTAGACTCAAATAGATGTGGCATAATCTAAATCTCCTTCCAACACCTTTACATTATACCTTTCTTTCAAGCCATTTTTCAACTTTATCCCACTTTAAAAACATCGAAATCCCAAAAATAGCCAACAGTTTTATGGGTTTTGATGTATTCATCACCCAAAAGGCGACGAATTGAAGCGATATGAACCGTTAAAGTGTTATCCAATATTTCGTGATGATACGCCTGTTCCAAGTAAAAAACCAACGCCGATCTAGATACAGTTTTGTGAGGAACGTCCATCAGTGTTGAAATTATTGTAAAACTTGCCTTAGGAATAAAGATTTTTTCTTTACCCTTTTGGATAATGTTAGAATCCATATCAATCAATAGATTCCCCGTTCTATATAACCCCTTTTTCTTTCGAACATTTTCAATGGACATTGAAATCAAACCGTTGCTGTAATTTCTCACTTCATCATTCACTTTTAAATTTTGGCATAACATAGCTGGTGTTTTGTAGTAAACCTGCCCGTTCTCTTCAATGCGATCCACAGGATATCCATTATCGACTAACTCTTCGAGCAGTTCTAAATCAACCTCTGTAATCAACTTACAAAACTTCATATGTATACTTATCTCCTTTAGCTAACCATTTCACATTTGGCTCATATCAATAGTATCCCATATCTATGTGAATTTAACATTAAAAACTAACTTTTTGTTAATTTGTGCAAATTTTCAATTAATTTGTGCAAACATATAGTACCTTTTAATGATTTTTTACTCAAATTTCTCTATTTTACCGAAGCATTTAATGCTTGAATCAATAATCATTCCACCCTCTTCATAGATGCCATACACAGGAATGTGTTTCTCTGATTTTACCTTTTCAATACTTTGCAGCTGCACTTTACTCCTTCTAAAATGAGGTTCAATCGCAAAACCAGATAAACAACCTAAACCTGTCTGATACAAAAATTTTGGATAATCCTCATCCGGACTTATGTGATAAGAGTCAAGCTGAATCATGGCTCCTGCACTATATCCAATCATAATTCCTTTATAATTTTTAATTAACTTCTTTAATTTCTTTTCTTTAATTCGCTTCATCATTAAATCAGGAGCTCCACCTGTCAACATCAAAATGGAACTATTTAAAATCTTTTCCTTCATTTCATCCATCGAATCTTTAAAGTAATTGACCCATACTATTTGTTCCTGACCAATGCCATACTTGTAGAATACATCTTGATTAGAGCGATACCATATCCCTTGTCCAGGCGCATACTGTTTATTCCAATCAGACTCATTTTTAGTATCATTAAAAAAGCTAAATGCAAGGATACAGACACGATCATTTTTAGATATATATGATTTTAAATTCATATAAATCCACTTTTCATCGATCATACTCGTATTCAATAAGACATGAATAGGATGAATACAATTTTCAAGTTCTTTTACTCCATCAAAAGAATAGGGTTTCCTATTTTCAAACTCTTCAAAACACTTCATATCACTCGTTGCCTCATGGATAGTGACTACTTTATTATTCTCATCAATATATAATTTCATTTTTGGGCTCCCTTCAAGAAAAAAGATGGACTCTTATTGTCCATCATCTTCATTTTGCGCATTTGCGATATTTTGTTGAATCTGTTCACTTGCCGCTTTTAATTGATTTGAAAGCTCAGGATCTTTTGCGGTTGTCATATTATCTGTAACAGGACCATCGCTTGCTCCGGTCTTTGTCAATTTTAAATATGTCCAGCCATCTGCCGTATGTGTATCATCAATCAAATAATTATAAGAATCAATTTCTAGATCATACATCTTTGAACTATCTTTATTTGTAAAATATGTATCAATTGGCAATTGTTCATTCACAATATTATATGCACTATCAAGTGCTGCACTCGCCACATCATCCGTTGCACTATCTACTAGATCAATATGTACACGTAGTGTTGCACTTAATAAATTCACACTTACCTTTTCTACATTATCAATGTTTCCTAAAGCACTCTCAAGAGATGAGATATTGTCTTTTGTGATGGCAGGATCTAAATCCGCTTTTGAAAAACGACTACCTTCCACAGGTCGATTTTGTCCACCTAAACTTGTCAACAAAACATATCCTACAATCACAACAGGAATCATAATTATAATAACAGTAAACCATACAAGCTTGTGTCCTTGACCTGTAGGTTTATTGGACGTATGTCTTCTACGCTTCATCTTGGCCATTAAAAAACCTCCTAATAACGTATTTATTATAACACAGTACCTAAAAACATTAAAAGTCTGAATGAATCAGACTTTTATCTTTTCTTTAATTCTTCTTGAATCAACTCATTTGTACGCTTAGGATTCGCCTGACCACGACTCGCCTTCATGACCTGACCTACTAAGAATCCAACGGCACGATCTTTACCATTTTTGAAGTCTTCAATCGATTGAGGGTTGGCATCTAAAACACTGTTAACGATAGCTAAAATAGCACCATCATCACTTACTTGTTTCATACCCTTTTCTTCGATAACCTTCTTAGGATCTTTTCCTTGCATAACCTCTTCAAATACAACTTTACCTTGTTTTCCACTGATTTCTCCAGCCTCGATCACATTGATCAAGCTAGCCAAGTTTTCACTTGAACAAGGTACTTTCGCAAAACTTAAGTTGTTTTTGTTTAAGTAAGCTGAAACATCTCCAATGATCCAGTTACATGCTTTTTTCGCAAATTTTGTTGATTTTAATACTTCTTCAAAGAAATCAGCCATTTCACGATCAGAAACCAATACACCTGCATCATATTCACTCAATTCATAATCCTTCATGAAACGAGCTAAACGAGCATCAGGAAGCTCTTCTAGATTATCCTGAATCGATTTAACCCAGTCAAGATCTAATTGAATTGGGAAAATATTTGGCTCTGGGAAATATTTATAGTCAACATTTCCTTCTTTTTTACGCATTAGAATTGTAGTCTTTTGTGCTTCATCATAACGACGAGTCGCCTGTTCTACTTTTTCACCAGCATCCAATAATGCAGATTGGCGTTCTATTTCTGCTTGAACCGCTTTTTGCACATTCGCAATGGAGTTCAAGTTTTTGATTTCTGTCTTTGTTCCCAAAGTATCTTTATCTTTACTCAAAGAAATATTGACATCACAACGCATACTTCCTTCTTCCATCTTAACATCACTGACATTTAGATATAAAAGATTTTTACGAAGTGTTTCCACATAAGCGGCTGCTTCTTTAGCACTATGCATATCTGGTTTTGATACGATTTCAATCAATGGTGTTCCAGCACGGTTAAAGTCAATATATGTACCTGTATCTTTATGGAACTGTTTTGCGGTATCCTCTTCCATATGAATACGTTCGATACGAATTTGTTTCTTTTCTCCATCCACATCAATTTCTACATATCCATTTGTTCCAATTGGATGGAACTGTTGCGTAATCTGGAATCCTTTTGGTAAATCTGAATAGTAATAGTTTTTACGATCAAAACGAACCAATGTTTCAAGATCACAATGCATAGCTGTACATGCCTTGATAGCTAAGGCTACAGCCTCTTTATTTACACATGGTAAGCATCCAGGATGTCCTAAATCCACAACACTTGTACATGTATTTGCGATTTCTCCAAAGCGCACAGGAGCACCAGAGAACATTTTTGTATTTGTCTTTAATTCACAGTGAATTTCAATACCAATCGTCACAAAATAATTCATTACTATCCCTCCAAACATTGTCCTTTTAAACCTGTGCATTCTTCAATCGCACTAGATACATCAAACATTTTTTGTTCTTCAAAAGGCTTGCAAGTTAAATTCACAGCCACAGGCATAGAATCTACTTTTCCTAGTGGAAGTGTAATACTTGGATAACCAGAGAAATTTTGTAACTGCATGTGTTCTTCGGCAAAACTAGATACGCCAAAACGAACATTTGTACTTTCATTGATCAATGGTGCAATCGTTGGTGCTGCAACACTTAATACAGCATCACATTCTTCAAACATCTTCGCGTAAGCTTGAACGATCAAGCGACGAATCTTTTGGGCTTTTCTAAATAAACGATCTTGATTTTCTTCAAACAAAGAATATGAACCAATCACGAAACGGGCACGAACATAGCTTGAGAAACCTTTTGTACGAGTATTTGTCATGACTTCTTCTAAATCTTGACCTTCTTCACGCATTCCAAAACGAATACCATCCAGATTTGAATGGTTAGCTGTTGCTTCTGCATTCGCAATTGTCTTATAGACAGGTGCAATCAATTCCATATATTCTTTTGGCATTTCCACTTCAACAATCTTAGCTCCCTTTTCCTCTAATTTAGAAACTAAAGTACTAAATTGAGCTTTTAATTCTTCGTTTTTCACTTCATCCATTACGGTTTTAAATACACCAATTGTTTTGTTTGTTAGATCACTATTCAATAATTTAGAATATTCACCAACAGCTTCATAACTTGAAGTCATATCATGATCATCACGACCGGCAAGTACTTCTAGAGCTAATGCAGCATCTTTTACATTTGTTGTAAAATATCCAACATGATCTAATGAACTCGCATAAGGAATGATGCCATAACGTGAAATACGTCCATATGTTGGTTTAACCCCAACAACACCACAATATGCAGCAGGTTTTCGAACGCTATCCCCTGTATCTGTACCAATAGCCAAAGGTACACATCCTGCGGCAACTAAAGCAGCACATCCACCGCTTGATCCACCTGGAATGCAGTCTAGATCATAAGGATTGTGTACAGCACCTGTGTAGGCATTCTTGTTGGTTCCACCCATACCAAGTTCATCCATACTTGCCTTGCATACAAAGTCAGCTCCTGCTTCTCTTAATTTCTTTACGATTGTCGCATCATAAACAGGAACATAGTTATCTAAAATACGGCTACTTGCAGTTGTACGAATACCACAAGTAGAAATGTTATCTTTCAATGCGACTGGAACACCTGAAAGTTTTCCTTCCTTTGTGTTATCAGCTTCATCCACCATAGTTACTACGGCATTTAATTTTGGTTGAGCCGCATTGATTTTTTCAATAGCCACATTTTTATTTACACAATTTGAAATTTCCATCTTACTTCACCACCTTTGGAACGTGAACATGTCCCATACGCGCATCTTTTACATTCGTCAACGCTTCTTCTTGCGTTAATACATCACTTACAACGTCTTCTCTTAAGAATGTTGTAGGTGCTTCAAAAGGATAGACCATAGGTTCTACGCCTTCTGTGTCCACTTTTTCAAAAAGGGATACTTGTTCTTCGACGGCAACGAAATCTTTTTTCAATTCTTCGATTTCTTCATCACTCAAATCAAACTTCAAATCGTTTGCCAATTTGTGAAAATATTCTGTACTGAACTTTTCCATATTCTCCTCCTATATCTTACTGATCACATTACATTCACTTGATCCAGATGCTCTCTCTATCAATGCATACACTGTATCATCATTTAGAACGGTAATCAAATAGTCACATTTTTTTGAACTAAATGTATCCATCTGATCTTTTACATCCTCAACCACGGCCAAGATTTCTCCGGCTGTCTTTCCGTGTGCTGTAATTGTCAAATTTAATTTCTTTAATTTTTTAGATTCAAATTTAGCCTCACCCGTAATATACGTGTTATCTGGAAGAACTCTTGAAATCTCTTCTTTGAAAGACGCAAACTCCGTTGCAGCTGATGAATCCAAATCTGTAAAGCGTGAGCTTGGAACCAGTGTCCATTCTTGACTTAAGGAAGTAAAACTTCCTTGTCCACCCTTATAATATCCTTCATACATATAGCCACCTTTACCAGTTGTATTTGAATCATCCAAGCGATAAGCCGCTATAAAGATTGGAATATTCTTATTGATTTCATTAAAACGCTCATGCATATAGGAAGCTAATTTAGAAAAAGTCACTTCCAAATAATTTTGCATCTTCTCATCTGTAATTTCTACACTCGAACCATCGGATGCGCTTAATTCTCCATTTACGACAAGACCTAATGAAATTCCTTTTAGATTATCGTTTGTGTACCAATCTAATTCATACAAGTCCACTAAAATTGTCGCATTTGTTACAATCCCATTTCCCGTATCAAATTCTTCATCGGCACTTGGATTTAGACCATTTGGATTTCCATCACGAACCGTTCCTAATAATCCTCTTGAACCGTCTGTCGCATCCAATTCATCATAATCTAAGAATTGATGTGTCTTATAACCCACCGTAGTTGGTGAAAAATACTTTTTCGATAGATCCATCAATCCACTTTCCATTTCGACACGCAAATCTGTATTTTGAATCAAACCTACATGTTTACTTCTAGTATCACTAGATTCATAGGGTAAAATAGCTTGATATGAATCTTCATCCAATGCGTTTGCCTGATTTTTATTTCCGGTAGAACAAGCGCATAAACATAAAGCGAGTAAACCCAATACTAATTTATTCTTTCGCATTTTCTACCTCCTGTACAAACTCTTCTTCACTCATTGTCATAACACCTAAGCTTTGTGCCTTTGTAAGCTTAGATCCTGCAGCCGTACCATAAATGACATAATCTGTCTTTTTGGATACAGAACCAGACACATTCGCACCTAAAGATTCTAAAATGGCCTTTGCCTCATTACGCGTATAATGTTCTAGAGTTCCTGTTAATACACATGTTTTATTTGTGAAACGACTTTGTACAACTTTTTTCTTTTCTTGTGTAAAATTACATCCAGCTTGTTTTAATACTTCAATTAAATGAAGATTCTTTTCTTCTTTAAAGAAAGCTACAACACTTTGGGCTGTAATTAAACCAATATCATGAATCGTAACTAAATCATCCATATTTGCATGCATTAAAGTATCGATGTCACCAAATTGTTCAGCTAAAATCATTGCGGCTTTTTTACCAACCTGACGAATTCCAAGTCCATATAAGATGACACCCAATGGCTGTTTTTTACTATTTTCAATCGATTCAAGAAGCTTATCCACCGACTTGGTTTGATAGCCTGGTTGTTCAATCAATTCATCATAGTAACGATCTAAAAAATAAATATCTTCAATCGAATTTAAATAACCCCATTCGTGTAATTGCTCAATTTTCTTATCACCCAAAGTATCAATATTCATCGCATCTCTTGACGCAAAATGAATCATACTTTCGACAACACGAGCAGGACAATCTTGGTTGATACAATAGTGTGCCGCTTCATCAGGTAGTCGTACTAAATGGGAACCACAGATTGGACATGTTGTTGGGAAATGATATGGCACTTGTGTGCCATCTCTTCTTTCAGGTACGCTTGTTACCACTTCCGGAATAATTTCTCCAGCCTTTCGAACAACAACAATATCACCAATACGAAGATCTTTATTGGCAATCATATCTTCATTATGTAACTGAGCCGCACTCACTGTGGTTCCGGCAACACGAACTGGTTCTAACACAGCATTAGGCGTAATTTTTCCGGTACGCCCTACTGTAATGACAATGTCTTTTAATCGTGTCAAAACTTCTTGTGCTGGAAATTTATAGGCAGTCGCATAACGCGGTACTTTAGCCGTGCTTCCAAGTCTTCTTTGATCGGCTAAATTATTTAATTTAATGACCATACCATCAATTTCATAAGGTAGATCCTCACGTTTTTCTTGAATTTCCTGTATAAATTGCCAAATTTCATCGACGGTTGTACAAACTTTGCGCAATGGATTTGTCCTAAAATGCATCTTAGACATTGCTTCTAAAGCTTCTTCTTGTGTTTGTACCGCAAAATCAGACGCATTCTGGAAGTAATACCAATAGGCATCTAATTTACGACTTGCACACACACTGGAATCCAATTGGCGAATGCTTCCTGCAGCTGCATTTCTTGGGTTCGCAAAAGGGGCTAACCCTTTTTCTTCTTGTCTTTTATTTAATAGTTCAAAGCTTGCCTTAGGCATATACACTTCACCACGAACCTCAACATGTCGCGTTTCAGGGATGTGCATAGGAATGGAAAGGATGGTTTTAACATTGTTTGAAACATCTTCTCCAACTATTCCATCACCCCTGGTCACAGCTCGAGTAAAGTTACCATCATCATATAATAATGCCATCGCAAGTCCGTCGTATTTGCATTCTACGACAAATTCTGGATTTGAAACGCTTTCCGATATTCTTTGAACAAATTCTTCAATTTCTTCTTTATTAAACACATTGCCTAAGGACAACATTTGTGAATCGTGCGTAACCTTTTCAAATCCCTCAAGTACAGACCCAATGATTCGTTGACTAGGACTATTCGCATCCTGCATTTCTGGATGCTTTTCTTCTAATGCCATTAATTCTTGCATCAAACGATCATACTCTTGATCGGTCACACTTGGATTGTCATAGACATAGTATTCAATGGAATATTTTTCTAATTCTTTACGTAAGTCTAAAATTCTTGCCTTTTCATCCATCATACTCACCTAGGCTTTCTTTAAAGAAGGATGTGATGCATTTAATTTTTTCACACCAATCGTATGACCAAAGGCAATGGTTGCGACATCCCCACGTATTTCAAGCACAACACCCTGACCATAAATCGTATGTTCAACCGCATCCCCTTTACGTAAACGTATTTTCTTTTTATTCGCACCAAGCTTAGATGGTCTTCCTGTTAAGGATTGAGACACGACAACCTTTGGGTGTTTTGGTGCTTCTTCTTTTTCTTCTTGTTCAATATATTCCATTGGGATTTCAGCTCTAAAACGACTTGGTGTTTTAAACGCATCCTGCATATAACTAAAGCCTGTATTCCAAGAAATATATAGTGTTTTTTTAGCACGTGTCATCGCAACATATAGAAGTCTTCTTTCTTCTTCTAATGCCTTCATACCACCTTCATCGCATGCTCTAGAACTTGGGAATACACCATCGTTAAAGTTAACTAAGAATACTGTGTCAAATTCTAGTCCTTTTGCGGCATGTACCGTCATTAAGCTGACTGTATTTTCACTTGTTTCCTGTGTTTTATCCGTAAACAAGGCAATATCTTGTAAATAAGATTCTAAAGTCATTTCTGGATCTTCAATCATACTTTGGGCAATGTCTTCTTTTAATTCCTTTAAGTTATCAATACGGTCCTGACCACTTTCTCGATCTTCTTTCAACATCGAAATATAGCCTGTTGTATCTAATACATAATCCAAGAAATCTTCTAACGCATAATGCTCTCTATTTTCACGTAGATCTTCAATTAAATCTACAAACATTTCACATTTCTTCGTAACCGCCGTACTTAATCCAATTGGATCTTTCATGACATCATATAAATTCATATGTCTTTCTGCGGCTTGTTTTTGAAGATTTTCAATTGTACGTGCACCAATACCACGGCGTGGTACATTGATCACACGTAGTACAGCTAAATCTAATGCCATTTGGTCTGGATCTTCTTCGTTACGGTTTGTACATAATCTTAAATAGCATAGGGCATCTTTGATTTCTTGTCTTTCATAGAAACGAACACCCCCATAGATTACGTATGGAATGCCGACCGATTTAAAGATACGTTCAAAAGCACGTGAAGAATAGTTCGAACGATAAAGAATCGCCATATCTTTGTATTCTAAACCTTTTTTGTGCTTTTCATTTATTTGACGAGCCACAAAGATTGGCTCTTCACTATCTTCTTTACCTTCAAACATTGTGATTTTTTCATCACCAGGAAGTTTTGTGTATAAATCTTTATCAATACGTTCCTTATTGTATTTAATAACTGCATTGGAAGCATCTAGAATTGGCTGTGTTGAACGATAGTTCTCATTCAAAATTACAGTTTTACATGGTTCAAAGTCTTTATTAAACTTCAAAATAATGTCAACACTGGCTCCACGCCAAGTATAAATAGTTTGGTCTGGATCTCCTACAACACATAAATGTGTATTCTTTCCAGTTAGTAGTTTAATAATTCCATATTGAATTGGATCCACGTCCTGGAACTCGTCTACGTGGATGTAGTCTAAACGGTTTTGCCACTTCTCACGAACAGAAGATACGCTATTTAATAAGCGGTGTCCCTCTAGCAACAAATCATCGAAGTCCATAGCCTTCATTTCATTACGACGTTTTTCATAACCGGCATAAATTTTAGCTAAAGTAATACTGACATCATCCATTGCCATATTACCTGCCATTTGTGGATCAATATAGTTTGTCTTATAAGCACTAATGGCACCGAGTGCACGATTATAAGAAATCGTTGTTTTATCCACTTCTAATGTTTTATAAATTGGTTTTAAAATAGCCTTTTGATCTTCTGGATCCATAATTGCGAATGTTTTTGGATAACCAATCAAATCCGCATCTTCTCTAAGCATTCTTACGCACAAAGAGTGAATGGTTGAAATACGGACTACGCTTGCCATACTGCCTAGTTGCGCTGTGAGTCGTGTTTTCATTTCATTTGCCGCTTTATTCGTAAATGTGATAGCCAAGATACGATTTGGTAAAATACCACAATCTTGGACCAAATAAACAATACGTGCCATTAAGACACGCGTTTTCCCACTACCAGCACCCGCAATAATACGAACATGTTCGTTAATTGTCGTTGCAGCCGTTCTTTGATTTTCATTTAATGTATCTAATATTGAGTTACTCATAATTTTTAATCACCGTATCAATTTTACCATAAACCCAAAAAAAGTGCTCAGAAATATGAGCACTCAAAACCACAGGAAACGAATACTTTCGTATTTACTTTATTTATTGGTAAAACCCTTCGCAATCGCTTTGACAATTTCTAGCTTCTTATGTTTTAGCGTTAACACAGAAGGCACAAATCTATAATCCATCAACAACGTATCAACAGGTGAATAGCCATGTACTTTTGTTGTCTTTTCTAACACTTTATCTAGTCTTGTTGCGTTTTCGTAAAACCAGATTCCTTAATGCATTGTTCTAAGAAAGCTAAATCCTTTTCCTTGGCACATACATCGTGGAAATATAAGAATTTTTCTTTGTAGCGAAGTACAGCTTCTAATACATAGATACCATCTTCTTGCCATGAATCCATCCAAATTGTCTTCTTATCATATTGGATTGGATCTTGTTCCATAATATGATCTAAGTTTGTGACAATACCCGGTTGTTTACTGGCCTGAATCAACCAATCCCATTGTGCTTCATCTGTATATGGAGACATCAAACATAAGGCTTGATTTACTGGATCATAGCTTCTTTCTGCGGCACCACTGGCAACAACTCTTGCATCTTCAAATAAGTGATACACTTCTTTAATGCGATATTGAATGGCTTCCTGCTCCATATTTTTGGCATTCTGCAATTTATTTTCTCGATCCAATTGTTCACACAAATCTGCATATACATCTAAAGGCAAATCAATTGTATGATCTTTTTCATAAGCAGCTTCGATATATTCACAAATATCATTGGCATGTTTAATGGTTGTTTCATTCATTAAAGTGTATTTACCAACACCCTCTTTGGCAAGTAAAGTCAACGCACAATTCTTATAGAATTTGGCATCTCTTTCCCAATCATTCCAAACATAGAAAGAATCCATTAAGTCGCGAGTATTCATATGTTTAAATTCTTTTAAATCCAAATCTCCCTGACTTGTTAGGATACGATCTTCCTTTTGAAGCGGCAAGAAGTAAGTTTCTTCATACATATAATTCTGTTGACGCATCACTTCATTTTCTAAAAGAACACCACGAATATAATCCATTTCATCCTCATACATAGAACTTAATCGATCAAAATCTTCATCCTTATCAAATTCCATATCATCCATTAGTTCATATTCTCCAGGAACTTCTTCCTGAATATCTTTAAATATATCTACTACAAACGCATGAAAGCCTGGGCCTGCATGACGGGTATTGGCACGTAAAACCATATCACCATCTTCTTCTGTCACAACAATCTTTCCTTGTGGACAAACCAAGATATCAACATGATCATAACGATCTTCAATTTGCACTTCTTCTCGTCTTGCGATAAGGCCTAAAACTTCATACAATTCATTCATTTCTTTTTCATTTCGATCTTTACAAATCATTTGAACAAACATGTTAAAACCTCCTTCTAGAGTCACACTCTATTATATCATAGTTGGCAAATGTATGTTATAATAAAGCGGTTAAAGGAGAACTAAGTATGAATCAAATTGCTAAAGAATGGCAAGACTATGAAGTTATTGATACTGGAAATAAAGAAAAACTAGAAAGATGGAATCAAACGATTCTAAGAAGACCGGATCCTGTGGCAATCTGGCCAATTGAAGATGAGCGTGCATGGAATAAGGCCGATGCTGTTTATCATCGTTCTAAATCGGGTGGTGGTCATTGGGAAATGAAAAAGCCTGTTAAAGAATTCTGGACAATTGGATATAAGGGATTGCGTTTTAAAATTAGTCCAACTGGATTTAAACACACAGGACTATTCCCTGAACAAGCCAGCAACTGGGATTTTATGGCCAATAAGATCAAAGAATCGAAGCGTGATGATTTAAGAATCTTAAATCTATTTGCCTATACAGGTGGAGCTACCATGGCTTGTTCAAAAGCTGGAGCGAAAGAAGTTGTGCATGTTGATGCTTCAAAAGGTATGATTCAATGGGCAAAAGAAAACATGCAACTTTCTAATTTACAAGATCATACGATTCGCTTTATTGTCGATGACTGTATTAAATTTGTTAAAAGAGAACAAAGAAGAGGAAGAAAATACGATGGTATCGTAATGGATCCACCTAGTTATGGTAGAGGGCCTAATGGAGAACTTTGGAAATTAGAAGAAGAATTATTCCCATTAATTCAAGAATGTATGAAGATCTTAAGCGATGATGCGCTATTCTTTATTGTGAACTGCTATACAACTGGATTTAGTTGTTCAACATTAAATGAAGCTTTATCAAGATCCATTCAGAAAGAAAAAGGCGGAC